>NZ_KB902776.1:0-206596 GCF_000379585.1 Bradyrhizobium sp. WSM2793
CTCGCCGGGGGCACTCGGGAAAGGGGCTCGCCTGCGGCGATCGCTATCACTGCCCCGTTCCCGGGTGCCGCTATTGAACCGGTCTCGTCGCTGCACTCGGACCCGCGTGCCCCTTCGGGTCGCTATGCTCACGCTCTCCGGGTGCCATTTTCCGTTGAGGCGATGCGCCCTTGGCGCACGCCTGGTCGGGGCCCTGCGGCCTCGGGAAGATTGCGCTAGAGGCAGAGAGTAAGAGTGCGGGCTGGGTTTTTCCGTGACGGGTTACAAGCTGTGAGAGAGGCTCGTGGCGCCCGTCGCGGAGACCCGCGATGTCAAACCCTACTGCTTACGCGCGCGCCGGCCAGGACCGGGCGAACCTCTATAACGAAATCACCGACAGGATCATTGCCGAGCTTGAGGCCGGACGTGTCCCCTGGGTTCAGCCTTGGGGTACGGCCGCGGCGAAAGCTCCGCTGGCCATGCCGAAAAACGCGTCGACCAACAGGCAATACAGTGGTGTGAACATCCTCATCCTCTGGGGAGCCGTGATCGAACGCGGATTTACCGGTCAAAGTTGGCTCACCTTCCGCCAGGCGCTCTCGCTTGGTAGTCACGTTCGCAAGGGAGAGCGCGGCACCAGCGTTGTCTACGCGGATCGTTTCGTGCCGAATGACGAAAAGCAACGCGCCGCTGAGACCGGCGAGGACGCGCAGGCAATTCCATTCCTCAAACGATTTACCGTTTTCAACATCGATCAGTGTGAGGAACTGCCCGATGGCATCGCCGCCGCTGCGCCGCCCCCGCCGGCTGGCCTCATCGAACCCAGGGTCGACGCCCTGATCAAGGCCAGCGGAATTCCATTTCGGATCGGTGGAGATCGCGCATTCTACGCAACAGCCGAAGACTATGTTCAGGTCCCGCCGCCGCAGGCCTATTTCGAACCCATCAACTGGCACCGTACGGCCTTGCATGAACTCGGTCATGCGACCGGGCACCCCTCGCGTCTCAATCGCGACCAGAGCGGATCCTACGGTACCAAGAAATATGCCTTCGAAGAACTGGTTGCCGAGTTGAGTTCCGCATTCAGCTGCGCATCGCTCGGGATCGTCCCGACCGTGCGCCATGCCGACTATATCGGCTCCTGGCTTGAAGTCCTGCGCGAAGACAATCGGGCCATCGTGCGTGCCGCTTCGCAGGCGAGCAAGGCCGCGGACTATTTGCTCGGCTTCGTTCCCGGGCCCATTGAGCCCGCGTCGCTGGATTCGGTTGTGGCCGATCATGAGGCGGCGTGATGCTTGGCCTCGTGGCCGCGCGAGAGTGAGAGGAGGGGAGGCCGTTTGCGACGGGTTGGTAGCCGAGAGAGAGTCTTTCGGCCGCCCGTCGTGGAGAGCCAAGATGACGAAAGCCGTTTAAAAGATCACGCTGTCGCCTTCCCGAGACATTCCCTTCAACAAGCTCGTACTCAGCCAGTCGAACGTTCGCCGCGTCAAGGCCGGTGTCTCGATCGAGCAGCTAGCCGAGAGCATCGCGCAGCGTACGCTTCTGCAAAGTCTGAGTGTCCGGGCCGTCGTTGATACAGATGGCAACGAGACCGGCATGTTCGAGGTGCCCGCGGGCGGCAGGCACTATCGCGCTCTCGAGCTCCTGGTGAAACAGAAGCGCATGGCGAAGACGCAAGCGGTGCCATGCGTCGTTCGCGAAGGGGGCATCGCCGAGGACGATTCGGTGGCGGAGAACGATGAGCGGGTCGGCCTGCATCCGCTTGATCAGTTTCGGGCCTTTCAGATCCTCCGCGACCTCGGCATGAGCGAAGAAGACATTGCCGCCCGGCACTTCGTGAACCCTGCGATCGTCAAGCAGCGGCTGCGGCTGGCGTCGGTGTCGCCGAAGCTGCATGAGGTCTATGCCAAAGAAGGCATGACGCTCGAGCAGCTCATGGCGTTCTCGGTCACAGCCGATCACGCCCGCCAGGAGCAAGTCTGGGAGAACGTCAGCCGTTCTGGTTATGACGAACCTTACCAGATCCGCCGGCTGCTCACCGAGAACACCGTGCGCGGGTCCGATCGCCGGGCGCAGTTTGTGGGCCTCGATACCTATCAGCACGCGGGTGGCGGTGTTCTGCGGGATTTATTCGAGCACGACGACGGCGGCTGGCTGCAGGACGTCGTGTTGCTCGACCGCCTCGTAACCAAAAAGCTCAAAGCCGAAGCTGAGGCGATTGCGGCCGAAGGCTGGAAGTGGATCTCCGTCGCCGTAGAATTCTCCTACGGTCACACTCAGGGCCTAAGAGAAATCGAAGGCAAACCCGTCGATCTCTCGCCTGAGGAGCAGGCCACCATCGATGCTCTCACCGCCGAGCAGGCTAAACTTGAGTCCGATTGCCAGGATTGCCATGAATTGCCCGACGAGGTCGATCAGCGTCTCGGCGAAATCGAGTCGGCACTGAGTGACATCATGGAGCGGGATGGCACAGCCGTCCCGCGGTAGCGCGGGGACCGATGCACAGCGCCGGTCCCCATTCTTCTGAGCGAGGCTTGAGAGGGAGAGCCGGGCCGGGACGGGTTTGAGCCGTCGGGGTCAAAGGAGAGCGCCTGGCGGTTCGACCCCTTCCTGCTCTCCGAAAGAACCCTGCCATGACCGAATCTCTCGCCGGCGGCGCTGCCGCCGCGCCGCTTTCGTTGCGCGCCACTGCAACTTTCACCTCCGCCGCTGTCAGGGCCGCGCGACAGCTCCTGACCGAGCTCGAACTCGGCCGGCGCATCGATGCCGCTGTTCTGCGTAGCGCCATGGAGGCTGCCTTCGGCGCCTCCGACGCGGCCGGCGCCTGGAACTGGAAGACCGCCTATGACGTCTGCGAGGCGGCAACCGTTCTGTTTCTTCGCAAGTTCGGACCGGCCATACGGGCCAGGGCTGGCTCGACGGCTGCCATGCTGCCGATGCTAGCGAAAGTCGCGAACTGCCTGCCGACCCACACGCGGCGTTCCGAGGACAGCCAGGCGCTTCAGCAATTCTCGACGCCCATTCCGCTGGGACTGGTCGCATGCTCTGCAGCCGGCATTACATCGGTCGATCGCGTTCTGGAGCCTTCCGCGGGGACCGGCTTGCTCGCCTTCTTTGCAGAGCTCGCCGGGGGCGCCTTGATCTTGAACGAGTTGGCCGAGACCCGGGCGGGGTTGCTCGAGCATCTATTCGCGGGCGTTAACGTCACGCGGTTCGATGCTGCTCAGATCGATGACCACCTCGACGTGAGTGTCGCGCCGAGCGTCGTTCTGATGAACCCGCCGTTCTCCGCGGTGGCGAATGTCGATCGACGGATGGCGGATGCGGCTCTTCGTCACATCACTTCAGCGCTCGCGCGTCTTTGCGACGGTGGACGCCTCGTCGCCATCACTGGCGCCAGCTTCGCGCCGGATAACCCAGCATGGCGAGTCGCCTTTGTGCGGCTGCAGGAACGCGGGCGGGTGGTGTTTTCTGCGGCGATCGACGGCGCCGTTTACGCCAAGCACGGGACTCAGACGGACACAAGGCTGCTTGTGATCGACAAGCTGCCTGCTGCCGATCCGACGGCTTTTCTTGCCTCGCCAGGAATGGCGGCCGATGTCGCTACCTTGCTTGGTTGGGTGACCAAGCATGTGCGTCCGAGGTTGCCCGTCGCCACGCCATCGGAGGTCGCTGCTATCGAACGGCCAGCGATGTCGCGACCGACCAGCGCCGTCGCACCGCGCTCATCGTCTTCTTCAATAGCCGCTGCACCAGAAGGCGTCGAACTTGCGTACGAGGCGGTCGAATGGTCGCCGCCGGAAGGTGCTCGGCTTACCGACGCGCTTTATGAGGAATACGGACTGCAATCGATCCGTATTCCCGGATCGTGCGCACACCCGACCAAACTCGTGCAGTCGGCGGCGATGGCCTCCGTTGCGCCGCCGAAGCCGTCCTACCGGCCGCACCTGCCTTCGAGCTTGGTGGCAGATGGAATTCTGTCGGACGCGCAGCTCGAGAGCATCACCTATGCCGGCGAAGCGCATTCTGAGTTTCTCGCTGGCTTCTGGACGAGCGACGCGACCTTTGACGTCGTGGCTGCAGCTCACGACGATGCAGAGAATGCCGTCCGCTTTCGCCGAGGCTGGTTCTTGGGCGATGGCACCGGCGCTGGCAAGGGGCGGCAGGTCGCAGGGATCCTGCTCGACAACTGGCTCAAGGGCCGCCACCGCGCGGTCTGGATCAGCAAGTCCGACAAACTCATCGAGGACGCGCAGCGCGACTGGTCCGCACTCGGCATGGAGCGATTGCTCGTTACGCCGCTGTCGCGGTTTCGCCAGGGCACCCCGATCCGGCTTTCGGATGGCATCCTATTTACCACCTACGCCGCGCTACGGAACGATGAGTGGGGCGAAAAGCTTTCGCGTGTCAGGCAGATCGTCGAATGGTTGGGCTCCGACTTCGACGGAGTGATCGTCTTCGACGAGAGCCACGCCATGCAGAATGCGGTCGGGGGCAAGGGCGAGCGCGGCGACCAGGCGGCCTCTCAGCAGGGGCGCGCGGGCCTGAGGCTTCAGCACGCCTTGCCGAATGCACGCGTGGTTTATGTGTCGGCGACGGGCGCCACCACGGTTCATAACCTCGCTTATGCCCAACGCCTCGGCCTTTGGGGCGGCGCCGACTTCCCGTTTGCCACGCGTGCCGAGTTCGTCGAAGCGATCGAGGAGGGCGGCGTCGCGGCCATGGAGGTGCTGGCACGCGACCTCAAGGCGCTCGGTCTCTATGCGGCTCGCTCGCTCTCTTATGAGGGCGTCGAGTACGATCTCGTCGAGCACAAGCTGACGCCGGAGCAGGTCCGTATCTACGATGCCTATGCCAAGGCGTTCGGTATCATCCATAACAATCTCGACGCCGCGATGCGAGCGGCCAACATTACCGGCGAAACTGGGACGCTGAACGGGCAGGCCAAATCCGCCGCCCGCTCCGCCTTCGAGAGCGCCAAGCAGCGCTTCTTTGGGCATCTCCTGACATCGATGAAGACGCCGTCGCTGATCCGATCGATCGAGAAAGATCTTGAGGCTGGACACGCCGCGGTCATCCAGATCGTGTCGACGGGAGAAGCACTGATGGCGCGCCGGCTCGCCGAGATCCCGACTGAAGAATGGGGCGACGTCCAGGTCGACATCACCCCGCGCGAGTATGTCCTCGACTATCTCGCCCATTCCTTCCCGGTGCAGCTCTACGAGCCCTTTAGCGACTCGGAAGGCAACCTCTGCTCCCGACCTGTCTATCGCGACGGCCAGCCGGTCGAGAGCCGCGAAGCCGTCGCGCGCCGCGACCGTTTGATTGAGAAGCTCGCCTCATTGCCGCCGGTACCTGGCGCGCTGGATCAGGTCGTGCAGCGCTTTGGCACCGACATGGTCGCCGAGGTGACCGGCCGCTCGCGCCGCATCGTTCGCAAGGGCGACCGGCTGGTGGTCGAAAACCGAGCCGGCTCGGCGAACCTCGCGGAGACCTCGGCCTTCATGGATGACGTCAAGCGCATCCTCGTGTTCTCCGACGCGGGCGGTACGGGAAGGAGCTACCACGCGGAACTGTCGGCCCGGAATCGCCGGTTGCGGGTCCATTACCTACTCGAGCCCGGCTGGAAGGCCGACGCCGCGATCCAGGGCCTCGGCCGCACCAACCGAATCAACCAGGCGCAGCCACCGCTATTTCGCCCGATTGCGACCGACGTGAAGGCCGAAAAGCGCTTTCTCAGCACCATTGCCCGCCGGCTCGACACCTTGGGGGCCATTACGCGCGGCCAGCGCCAGACCGGAGGGCAGGGCCTGTTCCGGCCCGAGGACAACCTCGAGAGCCAGTACGGACGTGATGCGTTGCGTCAGCTCTACACGCTGCTCGCGCGAGGCAAGGTCGAGGGATGCACGCTTGAGAGGTTTGAGGATGCGACCGGCCTGAAGCTGATGGATACCAATGGGCTCAGGGATGACCTGCCGCCGATCACGACCTTCCTGAACAGGTTGCTGGCCCTTACCATCGACCTTCAGAATGTCCTGTTCACTGCCTTCGAGCAGCTGTTGAGTGCTCGGATCGAGGGCGCGGTCGCGTCCGGCATCTACGACGTCGGGCTGGAAACGCTACGCGCCGAAAGCTTTGTCGTCACCGACCGGCGGACGATCTATGTCCATTCGGGCACGGGCGCCGAGACCCGGCTGCTCACGATCACCCAACGTCAGCGCAATCATCCGGTGAGTCTGGATGACGCTTTTGCTCATCTTTCCGATCGTCAGGCTGTCCCGTTGATCAATGAACGCTCGGGGCGAGCTGCGGTGCAGGTCGCGGCGGCGAGCGTCATGCTCGATGACGGCGAAATTGAGCGGCGCGTCAGCCTGATCCGGCCGATGGAGCAGCACAGGGTCCCCCTAAGCATGATGACGGAAAGCCATTGGCTCGAAGCGGACCGTGAGCGCTTCGCTGCGGCCTGGCTGGCGGAGCTTGCTGAGATCCCAGCGTTCACCGAAAGCACGATCCACGTTGTGGCAGGCTTGCTGTTACCCATCTGGAAGCAGCTGCCGAACGAATCGACCCGCGTCTATCGGCTTCAGACCGATGCGGGCGAACGCATCATCGGCCGCAAGGTCTCTGCGATCTGGGTCGCAAGCGTCCTTGCGGCGGGCGCACCCGCACTGACCCCGGACGCTGCCTTTGCCGCGCTGATGGAGGGACGAACTGTCCTCGATCTCGCGGAGGAGCTCCAGCTTCGCCGCGTCCGGGTCATGGGCGCATACCGCATCGAATTGTCCGGCTTCAACGATACGATGCGCGATCGCCTCCGGGCTTACGGCCTCTTTGGGGAGATCATCTCCTGGAAGCTGCGCATGTTCGTGCCGACGGACACAAGCGGCATCGAGATCCTGTCGAAGGTGCTCGACAGCTATCCGATTGTGCGCATTGGTGATCGGGAGGCCGCGTGATGTCCCGCGATGCCTCCGAACTGGCAGACCGGCTCGCCCGCGAGGCCGAGGCGGTGTGCCGACACTATCTCTCCAATGGCAAGCGGGCGGGGCGGTACTGGCTGGTCGGCGACGTCCACAACACGCCGGGCCGCTCGCTCTTCGTGCGCCTCCAGGAATCGGCGAAGGGCCCCGCCGGCAAGTGGACCGATGCCGCAACCGGGGAACATGGCGATCTCCTCGACATCATCCGCGAAAGCCGGGGCTTGCATGATTTCCGCGAGGTGGCCGAAGAGGCGAGGCGCTTTCTGAAACTACCTCGTCCCGAGCAGCAATCGGCTCCGAAAGCTGTTCGTTCGTCAGCGCCGGCCGGATCACAAGAGGCGGCACGTCGGCTCTTTGCGATGTCCAGCCCGATTGAAGGGACGGTAGCCGAGACGTACTTGCAGCGTCGCGGAATAGCCAACGTCCACCATGGTGGCAGCCTCCGCTTCCATCCTCGTTGCTACTATCGGCCGGACGAGCATCTACCGACCGAAACCTGGCCGGCGATGATTGCCTCCGTCACGGACCTCGAGGGAAGGATGACTGGTGTGCACCGCACCTGGCTCGATCCAGACGGTTTTGATCGCATACGGCTTGGAAAGGCTCCGATCGACACGCCACGGCGGGCCATGGGCGACCTGCTCGGCAACGCCGTTCGCTTCGGTGTGGTGGACGACGTGCTTGCGGCCGGCGAGGGGATCGAGACCATGCTGTCGCTGCGCTACGTGCTGCCGACCTTGCCCATGACCGCTGCGCTCTCGGCCAATCACCTCTCTGCAATGTTGCTGCCATCGAGCCTGCGTCGTCTCTATATCGCCCGCGATGCCGACGCCGCTGGCGATGCCGTACAGGCCATTCTCACCCAGCGCGCGGCAGACGCCGGCGTTGAAGCGATTGCATTGTCGCCTCGGTCCGGTGACTTCAACGAAGATCTGCACATCTTCGGGCTTGAGCCCCTCCGAGCAGCGTTGCGACTTCAACTCGTACCAGAAGACGTCGTTCGCTTCCTGCATTCGTGGACGTAGCTGCGGAATAGCTCCGGTGTTCGATCGACGTTCATCGGTCGGCTATCGCGAGACCAATGCCGGAAGAGGACGCGACCACGGCCTTCTAGAGGGCGATCGGACGGCAAGCGGCTCGGGCCGGCAATGGCTGCGACCGGCTATTTTCCGCCGCGCGCCGGCAATCGGAAGACACGTTATCTATCTGGGCGGCGCGCTTTGCATCGCGAAGCAAAATAGCCGGCCTCCGCCATCCTCCGCTGCCGCTTCGGCCCTCCGCGCCGCTCCGGGTTCTGGCCCGCTCCGCCCGCCGTCTGAGTGATCGCCACGAAGGCCGCGATGGGCGCGGCCGATCCGGCAAAGGACTCTCCGCCATGACCGATCACGACGACATCGAACCACCGCACACCTCTTCTCCAACTGACAACGTCCTCACCGAACTGCAGCTCTTCGGCTACCGCCCATTCGACGACCAGCCCGATCCACGACCGCTCCCTGAAGGCAAAATCGTCGCCGGGGCCGTTGCCGATATCTTCGACGCCCTGGTCGCGACGTTGAGCGACACACGCCTCGAGCCGGACCTTGACGATCTGCTTTGGTCGACCGTCAACCTGTTTCATCGAGCCGTCGATCGCATTCAACGCCAACTGGACGATAACGAACGGACGCAGCAGAAAAGCCAACGCGAACAGAATGGCTCCGAAGTGCAATCGGTCGAACTCGAGCGTGTCACGGCCGAAGGCATCACGTTGATCGAGCGCCGCAATTGCCTGGAACTCTTCCGTGACCAGGCCATCGAGCGGTTTGAGACACACACCGGCTCATTCTGGCGCCCCCGATCGGGATCGCTGGTGAACCACCGCACGCTGACCGCAGCGATGATCGACTCCCGCGACTTCGTCGCGGCCAAGCGCCGAGCCGAGACGGAGGTCATGCTGCCGTCAGGGCCGAAGATCGCGCTCACCGGAGGGCTCGACTTCAACGACCACCACCTCATCTGGGATCGTCTTGACAAGATTCACGCCAAGCATCTCGGCATGGTGCTGCTCCATGGCGGCTCACCGAAAGGTGCCGAACTGATCGCCTCCAAATGGGCGGTCACCCGCAAGGTGCCGCAGATCGCTTTCAAGCCCGACTGGACGAAACATGCCAAGGCAGCACCGTTCAAGCGCAACGATGCCATGCTCGAACTCCTGCCGATCGGCGTCATGCACTTCCCGGGCACCGGCATCCAGGACAACCTCGCCGACAAGGCGAAGCGGCTCGGCATCCCCGTCTGGAGGTTCCGCGGCGCGTGAGCACCGTCTTCTCGATCCCACGCCTTCGAGGCGGAATTGCCTACGCCGCAACTCCGCCTCCTTCCAGTCTCATATCCAGGCCTGCGCCGCGGTGGTGGTGGAAGGCGCGACTGGTACATCTATGCACATGGAGCCACCACCATGCTCCCCCTTGGGCTTGTTCTCAACACACTTGGCATTGGCCTGTTCTGCTGGGCGATCTTCTCGCTCGCTGTGTATGCCCTGCCATTTTTCGTCGCACTGAGTATCGGGATGACGGCGTTTCAGAGCGGCGCCGGCCTCATTGGCGCGCTGCTTATCGCAACGGCCGGCGGTGCGCTGACGCTCGTCCTCGGCCAGGTTGCCGTTGCTGTTACACGGTCCCCGGCCTTGCGCATCGCGATCGCGACATCATTCGCTGTTCCCGCCGCCGTCGCCGGCTATCATGTGGTGTTCGCGCTATCGCAGATCGGGGTGCCGTCGCTGGTTTGGCGTGAGGCCTTCGCTTGCCTGGGCGCGGTTTGCATTGGCGGCACGGCGTTGACGCGCTTGACCGTTTTTGCCGAGACGCGCCTGTTCAGCCGGCCGGGCTGGTGAAGCAATCGTCTCAATCCGTTCTCACGGTCGCCACGCACGAGGGATGATCCTTCCTCGCCTTCCTCACCTTCAAACAGGTTCACGTAGATCGGCGCGTTGAACGCGGGGTCAGCGTGATTAGAGCGAGAGGTAGTCGCGCCCCTCTTCGGTGCGCTTCGACCAAGTCGGTCCAATTGAGTCCGGCCCACGTAGATGCGGTGGTGCGGCGCGCAGCCCCTCGATCGTTCTATCGGGGACGATACCGCCTTTTGCGGCAGATTGTTTCTATTTCTCCTCCGAAACGTTTCAACCTCTTGTGCAGTTCAACCGAGATTCGGCAAGTCTTCTCCCGAGATCGCGGTTCAGCACGCGGACGCACGTGGCCTCTTTGATGGCTTGATCTGGCCGAAGACCGGCTTCGCCTCGATCGTCTGAGCCGCAACGCCGTTGATGCGACTTTCTTCCCCTGGGCTTACGCCCATTCCTCGCGAGGCAAGAAAGTCGCAACAACGGCGTCCTCCGCTGCGCTTCGGCCCGCGAGCGGGTGCGTCGCCGATCGTCCTCGGCCTGTCCATCGCCATCGAGGCCGCGGTGGTCGCGGGCTCGAAACACAACAGGAGAAGTGACATGGCTAACATCGGTTCTTTCAAGAAGGTCGGCAACGATTTCCAGGGCGAGATCGTCACCCTGAGCCTGCAAGCTAAGGGCGTCCGCATCGTCGCCGAAACCAACCGCTCGAACGAGAACGCGCCCAGCCACCGCATCTACGTGGGCCGGGCCGAGATCGGCGCAGCGTGGTCGAAGCGTTCCGAAGAGGGGCGCGACTACCTCTCGCTCAAGCTCGATGACCCCTCGTTCAACGCGCCGATCTACGCGAACCTCTTCGACGACGAAGGCGGCGAAGGCTACACGCTCTTGTGGTCGCGGCCGCGCAAGAACGGCGAGTAAGCTCGCTCAATCAAGCCCCGCCCGAACAGATCGGGCGGGGCTTCCTAAAGCCCGCCCTCAGTCCGTGCATCGCGCATCGAGCCGTGCAGCTCTTACCTAGCTCGCTTGCCGCGTTTTCAGCCGCAACACTGCATTCGTCCGCGTCGCAAACGCCCCAGGGGCCGGCCCGGAGGGGCATAGCGTGCGATTTGCAGCTCAATCACCGCCGCTTGCCAGGTTTTGGCCGTTCGTCTCGTGCCTCTTCATCTGGGAGGACTAGATCGACATGACTAACGCCCAACGTGCTGGCGAGCTCAAATAGAGTGACGACAGTTGGATTGCGACGGCCACGCTCTAAGTCACTGATATACTGTTGGGTAAATCCGGACACTTCGGCGAATTTCTCCTGCGTGAAGCGCTTCTGCTTCCGTAGTCTTGCGAAATTCCGACCAAGCAACTTGCGCATGTCCATCGGCGCAAATTGCGTCTTTACATACTATGAGGTTTATCTCCTATAGTATGTATTTCGACCTGAGGACCACCGCATTTGGTCCAAAGACGCGCCGGTACTCGACGCGTCATATGCGGCCGAACTGCCGTTTGACGGCGATTTAGAAGTGCGGGCCTAGGCAGCCCGGCACCTGTGGCGCTCGATCAATGGACGCTCGCCACGTCCTGCCTTTCATCAACTATCAAAACAGCGGCGCGAGCGCTTGAGTGCTGCGATCCGTGCGCTCGACGCGCACAGCGCGGGCGCTAGCTATCGCGTTATCGCTGAAGCGCTGTTCGGCAAGAAGCGCGTCCCCGATCGCGCCTGGAAGACCCATGATCTGCGTAATCGAGCGATCCGCCTGGTGCAAAGCGGCCTCGCGTTGATGCGCGGTGGTTACCGCAAATTTCTGCGGCCTGGACTCAGGGACGAATGGTCCTTCCGCTCAGGGGTATCGAAAACCACCCCCTCCAAATTCGGCATCCCCCTCCGAGAACTTGCTTCTCCATGATGACCGCACACACGCCGGCGCCGCCATGCGTGGTGCGCTGTCCTCCTGGAGTTCTCAAATGCCCGATCCGATGGCCGGTCTACCCCCGCGCTTCCTGCGTACCCCGGAGGCTGCGCGCTATCTTGGCCTCTCCGGTCGCACGCTAGAGAAGCACCGCACATACGGCACCGGACCGACGTATCGAAAGATTGGCGGACGTGTCGTCTACGCCGTAGATGACCTGAAAGCGTGGGCCGACCTCGGCGCCAAGACGTCGACGTCGGACCCGGGGAAGGGGACCGTGCTGCCGGCCAAGAAGCACCCGGTGCTGCGCCCGTATGCGGGCCAGGAACGCCGCTGATCGCCGCGTGAAGGCAGTGACCATGCGGCGCAAACACCATTCCGAGCTGGATCAGCTTGAGCTCTTTCGGGCGCTGCCCGGCGATCTCGCGCCCCGCGACGCGCAGGATCTGATGGCTTATCCGTTCTTCTCGCTGGCAAAGACCAAACGGATCGTGCCGATCGATTTCCGTGCCGGTGCGATCGCAATTCGGGTCGAGGCTGTGCCCAAACACGGCATGGCGACCATCTGGGATGCAGACGTTCTGATCTGGGCCGCTTCCCAGATCGTCGAAGCCCGTGACGCCGGCCTGAAGACGTCGCGCCTGATGGCTGCTACGCCTTACGAGATTTTGACGTTCGTCGGCCGTGGCACCAGCGCGCGTGACTATGACCGGCTGAAGGCGGGTCTCGACAGACTGCAGTCAACGACCGTGCTGACGTCGATCCGCCAGCCAACAGAACGGCGGCGGCATCGGTTCTCCTGGATCAACGAGTGGAAGGAAACGGCCGATGAAAATGGCCGCCCATTCGGGCTCGAATTGATCCTCCCTGATTGGTTCTATGCGGGCGTCATCGATGACGCGCTCGTGCTGACGATCGACCGCGCCTATTTCGAGCTGACGGGCGGGCTTGAGCGCTGGCTTTATCGCCTTGTGCGCAAGCACGGCGGTCGGCAGGACGGCGGCTGGAGTTTTGATCTTGTGCATCTCCATGCCAAGTCCGGCATCCTCTCGCCGCTTAAGCACTTTGCTTACGACGTACGTCAAATCGTCCAACGTCAGACATTGCCCGGCTATCAGCTCGTGCTCACACGCGACCGGAACGGTGCCGAGCGGCTCAACTTCGCGCCTAGGCCTGTCGATCCCTTAACGGCACGCCTGCGCCGGCGCGGTTTCATCCCAAATTCGGAGGACAACCTGTGAATCAACTCGTGCTATCGGGGACCGCAACCCTCGTGCTATCGGGGACCCGATCCTCGTGCTATCGGGGACCAGAATCAAGCCTAAGAGCTTGTTTCTCCGCGCTTTCCGGCCGCTCTAACTTTACTAACCAGAAATCCTTCGGATTTCTTCTAACGGACGAGACCACAAGCCGCATTCGAGGCGACTGGCAATGGCGGGCCGTCAGTCCTGTTCGCTTTCAGAAGTCGCACACGATCTCCACCAACCCCAAAGCTCACGGCTTCCGGTTCCAGCTTCACGGAGCGGCGGCATGAGCGATCTCACCGAAGTGGAAGTGTTGTGGCTCGAGAAGCGCATCGAAAATCGCATTCGGTTCGGTCGCGTTGTCGAAGAACGGAAGATTGATCGTCACCGGCGTGTCCTGTCATTTGCACCCGGCAGCATCTTTGCGTTCGTCCGTTGGACCTCCAATGACTTTGGCACGATCATTTCGCGGATCGACATATTGCGCGCGGTCGCGGCGGGACAGCGCTGCTCGACCGTGCCGTATGTGAAGCCCGGCGGAGCGATTTTGTTGCGACTCTCAGGTTGGCCAAAAGTAGAACGGGTGCTGCAGATGACCGACTCCATCGAGGCGCTGGGCATCGATCCGGCTGATGTCGCGCCTGATCATTGGCATCACGTTCACAACCGCCTGTCCGTCAACGAAAACCCGCGCTCCTACACGAAAGCCCGCCACCAGGCATGGCTTCACCGGCAGAGGGTGATGCGATGACACCGCGGCTCAACACGTTGACCACTATGCTGTGCGGTGCCGTCGCACTTTTCGCACCAATCGTTCTGGAGATTACGCCGGCCTACATCTGGAATGCATCCGAGAGCGTACCGATCGGGCTCTATCGTGTGCAGCCGGCGGACAAACTATTCGTTACGGAACTCCTCGCGGTGCAGCCACCGGAGCCGCTCGCGATCTTCCTCGACCTGAACGGCTATCTGCCAGCCGGATTGCCGATGCTCAAACGCGTGCTGGCGCTTCACGGGCAGACCGTTTGCCGAAGTGGGCTCACCATTTCGGTTGACGCCATCGAAATGGGCGAAGCCCGAGATCGCGACGGCCGTGGCCGCCCCCTCCCGAACTGGCAGGGCTGCCGCGTCGTCGGAGACGGCGAACTCTTTGTCATGAACTGGCAGTCCACCAGCTCGCTGGATGGCCGCTATTTCGGGCTCCTGCCGGCATCGGCTGTCATTGGCCGAGCGCGGCCGGTGTGGACCTGGGAGGATTGATGGTGCCCGTATTGAGTTTCCGAGCAGCCATTCCTCCGTTCGGCCGAGTGCTGCACCATTCCTCCGTCCCAACCAACGCTTGCGCGGCCGTTGCGCGCAGCAGCGGTCCAGGGCGGCCGAACGGCCAGCGCGAAGCGGCTTTACCCTGGATGGGCGCGAGCACGGCGGCACGCATGCGTTTGTTCGGGGGGAGCCTGCGCGCTGTCGTATTGTTGTTCATTGCGCTGACCGTGAGTAACGCCGCCGCTGTCGCCGAGACGCGACCCGCGGAGCCTTCAGCGAGTCATCGAGCTGCCGATCCGTTTGCGGAGTTTGTCGAGCGGGCCTCGCGTCGCTTCGGCGTGCCGGTGCGCTGGATACGCGCAGTCCTGGACGTCGAAAGCGCCCAAGACGTGCGTGCCAGGTCACCGAAAGGTGCCATGGGGCTGATGCAGATAATGCCAAAGACATGGGCAGAGCTACGTCTGCGGTATGACCTTGGCGACGATGCCTACGATCCCCATGACAATATTCTTGCTGGGACAGCGTACCTTCGCGAGCTGCACGACCGGTACGGTTCACTGGGCTTCCTCGCGGCCTACAACGCAGGACCTACTCGCTACGAACAGCATCTCGCCGGCCGTCCATTGCCCGCTGAAACCCAGATCTATCTGCAGAAGCTAGTGCCGATCATCGGTGGCGCCATTGTAGGTTCCGGTGCAGTTGCAAGTCTGCGGCCATCGGGGGGAGCGCTCTTCGTTGCGCGGTCTGAAAGTTCAAGGACCGCCGCCCGGCTGCAGCTTGGGCGCCCAACGAACCGAGCTCCAACGGCCGCCTCGGTCCACGACATTTCGGCCATTGCGCCACAGACAACAGGATTGTTCGTCCTGAGATCTGACGCGGGAGGCTCGCGATGACCGAATGCGCAAGCTCGCATGCATTAGCGCGGCCTGGAGAAGACTGGGCGGAAAGGCGCGCGCAGTGGGGAGGCATGGCAGTATGCGTCCGGGGGCTGCACATGACGTCGGGCCTTGACGTGCCTAACGGCCTCCGGCGGCAATGCACCGACTCAGATAACCCCTACTCCGTGCTGGACTTGGCTATGGCAGCTTCCGCCTTCGCGATCACTGCTTCGGCACGCTCAGTCGCAGCACGGACTTCCTTGCTCTTCCAAGTATCAACCGAATGGCCGTCGTCAAACGACTCGTCTGTGGCGTCTTGTGCGCGTAAGACCAACTCACGAAGCGCCGCAATCGCCTCGGACAGCAGCTTGGCATCCGCCCCGTCTCGGGAAGACTGCGTCACCTCTATAACCCCATCACATCGCAATTTTGGAACGTCATGTAATATCGTTACAAAGGACGACAATTGCAATTACCCGCGGTCTCGTCGTTTAGCGCGAGTCTGGCCTTGCTCAGACGTTGGCGGCGGGTCCCGCGGAGCTCCAGTTCCACGTCAGAAGTTCGCCGAGGCGGTGGATGGGATGTCCGTCGCCCATACGCTGCAGCACGTCGCGCAGGTATGCGTAAGGCTCAACGTCGTTGAACTTGCACGTCTCGATCAGCAAACAGAGGATTGCCCATCGTTCTCCGCCGCTGTCGCTACCGCCAAAGAGATGGTTCTTGCGGCCGAGCGCCACAGGTCGGATCGCCCGCTCGACAGGGTTCGTGTCGAGCTCGATGCGGCCGTCATGGAGGAAGCGGGTCAATCCATCCCAGCGCGACAGCGCATACCGGATCGCTTCGGCGAGACTGCCGCGGCCGGGCAGCTGCGGGAGCTGCACCTCGAGCCAAAGGCGAAGGCTGTCAACGATCGGCTTGGCGAGCGCGCGCCGCGTGGCCATCATCGGGCGCTCTCCCGCTCAATAACGCGGCGACGGACTGCATCCGGATCGCTGCCGATCGGTGCGAAGACACGACGCCCATCGTCCAATTCGATAACCGTCATGCCATCGGGCGGCTGCAACAGATCGTTCAGGACGAGCGTTTCGGATTGCGCTCCGGCGACCTTCACAGCCGCCAACTTCGTCCGCACTCTTGTTGAACCCGAACTGGACCCGCCAGCGGAACAACATGCTGCTGACGATGCCGTGGCGCCGGCAAATCTCGGCGGCGGTGGCGCCAGGGAGCTGGGACTCGCGCACGATCGTGAGCTTTCCTCGTCACTGAAGCGACGGCGGTTGGCGCGTCCATCGCTCGGCGGATCCGCGATTGGCGCATCGGTCAAGTGCGTTCCGGTGATGGACTGCTTAGCAGCGCTGCTAGCACTAGTGCTTATTGGTGGGCGGGCACTCGGATGAAGATGCGCCCGCCAGTCGATTTCCACCTCATTCGAATCGATCAAATCGCGCCACCGCCTCAGGCTGTGCTGCGATATGCCGTGAGCCCGGGCATAAGCCTGCATGCTCAGACCGCACCATCCCATCGCTTCACATGCATCGCTCGGAACGCTTGGACGGCTCTGCAGCGCTGGTCCTTGGACACCGGACTCGGCTTCTTGCGGAGCCGCTCCCGACGTTCCTCGCGACGCAATTCCGCACGTATTTTCAGCGGTTCAGCATCGATCAGATGCCGCAGCCAACGATCGAATGTGCCGCCATTTAGACGATGCTGACGACAATATTTGCGCTTGCTGAGACCGCTTCGCCGCCATGCTTCAACGTGTACCGACCAAAGAGAACGACGCGCTTCGTTCTTGAAATATTCCGTACCCACCGGAGATCCTCCAATGCAGCAAGGAACCTGATATGGAACGACAGCGCGCTCTCGGAAAGTCGTGCAGGATTCGGACGCTTACGGCACGACAGCACGACGGCGAGATAAAAGGGGCTCGCCGGTCGAACCGCAAGCCATTGACATGGCTTGGGTTCGGGCGTGCCGGTCGGTCGGGGCGCGTGCCGCGCCGCGCATTTTGACGAACACAATCAAAGGCGTTTTCGGCACCGTGAGCGCTTTTGATCTCTGGGGGGCTCTGCCATGACGGCAGGCGACAGCGACCTGCGTATTCGGCCTGGGCGCATCCGCAGTACTCGCGCGCCGAAGCCCAAGAGCTTCATCAACCAGGTGCTGCGGGCGGCGAATGAAGCGGGACACACGTCGGGGCAGACTCCGACTGGCAGGCGTTCGGCGGCCTATGGGCGCTCGACGTTCGGGCGTGGGCGGCTCGCCTTTAGCCGCGCCAGATTGTTCAGCCCGGCGCGGCGCGTTGTGGTGAAGGCGCGTGTGGTTCGGCACAAAGGACGTGCCTTTCGTTCAGCACCACTAACCGCTCACCTCTCATATCTGAAGCGCGACGGGGTGACCCGGAGTGGTGAGCGTGCCGAGATGTTCGATGCCAGCAGCGACCGCGCCGACAGTGCGGCTTTCGCAGAAAGGTGCAAGGACGACCGGCATCATTTCAGGTTCATCGTCTCACCCGAGGACGCCGGCGAGATAACTGACCTCAAGGCCTTCACCCGCGATCTCGCCCGGCAGATGGAGATCGATCTCGGTACGCGGCTCGATTGGGTGGCTGTCGATCATTGGAACACCGACAACCCTCATGTCCATCTTCTCCTTCGGGGAGTAGACGAGGAGGGGACGGATCTCGTGATCTCCCGCGACTACATCAGCCAGGGCCTGCGCTCACGCGCCGAGGAACTGGTCGCCATCGAACTGGGTCCAAAACCGGAGCACGAGATTCGCAATTCGCTGGTGAGGGAAGTTACGGCAGAACGATGGACGCGGCTCGATCGGGAGATCCGGCTGGCGGCAGATGAGACCGGCTATATCGATCTTCGTCCAGAGAATCCCGGCAAGTCTGATCCCGAGATCCGGCGCCTGATGGTCGGTCGCCTTCAACACCTGGAAAAGATGGGCCTTGCCGCATCCGCCGCAGCTGGGGAATGGATGGTCGGGCTCGAGGCCGAGCGTAGCTTGCGCGATCTCGGCATGCGCGGTGACATCATCAAGACCATGCACCGCGCCTTTACCGAGCGTGGGGACACGCGCGGCGTTGCCGACTTCGTCATCCAAGGTGGACAACCGACGTCCCAGATTATCGGACGACTGGTCGACCGTGGATTGCATGACGAACTGACTGGTGAGGCCTACGCCCTGATCGACGGAACAGATGGACGCGCGCATCACGTGCGCTTCCGAGGGGTCGAGGCTTTTGAACAGGCGCCACCGCTCGGCGGCATCGTCGAAGTGCGACGCTTCGGTCAAGCCGGCGATCCTCATCCCACCGTGGTGCTCGCCACCCGTTCCGATCTCGATCTCCGTGAGCAGACCACTGCGAGAGGGGCGACCTGGCTCGACCATCGGCTGGTCGAACGCGACCCCATGCCGCTCGCCATGAGCGGATTCGGCCGCGAGACCCGCGACGCCATGGAAGCCCGTGCCGAGCATCTGATCCAGGAAGGCCTGGCGCGGAGGCAGGGCCAACGCATCACCTTGCAGCGCGACCTCCTGAACACATTGCGCCGACGTGAACTGGACGAGGTGGCCGCAAGGTTCTCGGCCGACACCGACCTGCCTTACGTGAAGCCTGACTCCGGGGAGCATTTGGCGGGCACGTATCGCCAGCGATTGACACTCACCTCGGGACGCTTCGCCATGATCGATAATGGGCTCGGCTTCCAGCTCGTGCCCTGGTCGCGCGAACTCGAAAAGAGGCTCGGCCAACACGTCACCGGCGTCGTGAAGGATGGCGGTGGCATTGAATGGGACTTTGGTCGCAAGCGCGACCTCGGCCTCTAGCAATCTCTCCAATTCTGTTGCGGAAGGGCGTTCGGGATGTCCGGAACCAAAATCCTCTGGGGACAGGTGATCGTTGTCGGTCTGATCGTTCTGATCGCCATCTGGGGAGCAACCGAGTGGACGGCTTGGCGGCTCGCCTGGCAACCGGAGCTTGGGCGGCCCTGGTTTGAAGTATTGGGTTTCAAGATCTATTACCCGCCCGTCTTCTTCTGGTGGTGGTTCGTCTACGACGCCTATGCGCCTCAGGTCTTTTTCGAAGGTGCCTTCATCGCGGCGTCGGGGACATTCATTTCGATCGCAGTGGCGATCGGCATGTCGGTGTGGCGCGCACGTGAAGCCAAGAATGTCGAGACCTATGGTTCGGCGCGCTGGGCTGATACCGAGGAGGTTCGAGCGGCCGGACTTCTCGGTCCGGATGGCGTGGTGCTCGGCAAACTCGACCGCGACTACCTCCGCCACGACGGGCCGGAGCACGTCTTGTGTTTCGCGCCCACCCGGTCCGGCAAAGGCGTCGGTCTTGTCGTCCCCTCATTGCTGGCTTGGCCCGGCTCGGCCATCGTTCACGACATCAAAGGCGAGAACTGGCAACTGACCGCTGGGTTTCGCTCGCGGCATGGCCGCGTCCTATTGTTCGACCCCACCAACCCGAAGTCCTCAGCCTACAATCCGCTCCTCGAAGTCCGGCGCGGGGAATGGGAGATCCGCGACGTTCAGAATGTGGCCGACGTCCTGGTCGACCCCGAAGGCTCGCTCGACAAGCGGAACCACTGGGAAAAGACCAGTCATTCCCTCCTAGTCGGCGCCATCCTCCACGTCCTCTATGCCGAGGCGGACAAGACCCTGGCCGGCGTCGCAGCCTTCCTGTCCGATCCGAAGCGGCCGATCGAGGCGACGCTGAAGGCGATGATGACCACGCCGCACCTCGGCGAGCATGGCGCCCACCCCGTGGTCGCCTCGACCGCGCGCGAACTCCTCAACAAGTCGGAGAATGAACGTTCCGGCGTTCTGTCTACTGCGATGTCGTTTCTCGGGCTCTACCGCGATCCCGTGGTGGCCCAGGTGACCTGCCGCTGCGACTGGAGGATCGCTGACCTGATCGCAGATGGTCGCCCCACGACGCTGTACCTGGTAGTGCCTCCCTCGGATATCTCACGGACCAAGCCGCTGATCCGCCTGGTGCTGAACCAGATCGGCCGGCGCCTGACCGAGGACTTGCACGCCCGCGACCGCCGGCATCGCGTTCTGATGATGCTCGACGAGTTCCCTGCACTGGGGCGGCTTGATTTCTTCGAGTCCGCGCTCGCCTTCATGGCGGGATACGGCATCAAGAGTTTTTTGATCGCGCAGTCGCTCAATCAAATCGAGAAGGCCTACGGGCCCAACAACGCAATCCTCGATAACTGCCACGTCCGCGTCAGCTTCGCGACCAACGACGAGCGGACCGCCAAGCGGGTATCCGACGCGCTGGGCACGGCGACGGAGATGCGGGCGATGAAGAACTATGCCGGTCACAGGTTGAACCCCTGGCTGGGGCATCTGATGGTTTCGCGGCAGGAGACGGCAAGGCCGCTCTTGACCCCGGGGGAAGTCATGCAGCTTCCGCCGATGGATGAGATCGTCATGGTGGCTGGCACGCCGCCGATCCGGGCGAAGAAAGTCCGCTACTACGAGGATCGGCGGTTCACCGAGCGGGTTCTGCCGCCGCCCAATCCGGCGAGCGCCGGCCGATCATCGCGAAGGGACGGATGGTCAGCGCTCGGAACACTGAGGCCGACGGGAGGTCCAACTGACAAGGCCGCGGCGGCCGTGGAAGATACGGCGAACAGTGGGCTCCGTCGTGAGCCCGAACTACCCGATCACGTCGCGATCGCTAAGGAGACGACCGAACCGACGCCGGCAGAGGAATTTGCCGCCGTTCTTGACGATGACGAGGATGCGGTCCGCCAGTCCCGGCTCATACGCCAACAGATGAGCGGTGTCGTCCGTCAAGTCGCCATGGACCCGAATGACGGGATGGAGCTCTGAGGCAATATGCGCGACCGGATGAATGTCTATTTTCCGCCAGAGCTTCTGAAGCAGATCTCGGAGCTCGCCGATCGCAAGAAGCTTTCCCGGTCTGCGATCGTGGAAGCGGCGGTCGCTTCGTTTCTGTCACCTGACGGAGCGGACAGGCGGGAGGCAGCGTTTGCCAGGCGCCTCGATCGGCTGTCGCGTCAGATGCAGAGGCTGGAGCGCGACGTTGGTTTGACGGCCGAGACCTTGGCGCTCTTCATTCGGTTCTGGCTGACGATCACGCCGCCACTAGCCAACGACGCGCAGGCGGCCGCGCAGGCAAAGGGCCGGGAGCGCTTTGAAGGATTTGTCGAGGCACTCGGGCGCCGTTTGCAAAAGGGGCAAAGCTTTCTGCGCGAGATTCCAGAAGATATCCGCCGTCAGGAACTGGCCGATGAGACCTGATTGAACCATGTAGGAGGCCCTTCCGCCGGCCCTTCTTTTTCTACGCCAGCCTACGACCGCAGCGATTTAGCCGAACTGACAAAAGCTGGACGCGCTATCGGCTCGAGCGACTGAGAGCAAAGGGGCCAGCATGCAAATCTCAACAGCATGGCGTCGAATCGCGCGCGTTTTTCTCCCGTTTGCTGCCGGATACTATCTTTCGTACCTGTTTCGGACGATCAACGCTTTGATCGCCAGTCATCTCAGCTCGGATACCGGGCTTGGGACTGCCGACCTCGGATTGCTTACCTCGGTCTATTTCCTGGTTTTCGCGGCGGCTCAGATCCCCATCGGAGTACTGCTGGACCGCTTTGGCCCGCGGCGCGTC
Source organism: Bradyrhizobium sp. WSM2793 (assembly GCF_000379585.1). Taxonomy (NCBI): domain Bacteria; kingdom Pseudomonadati; phylum Pseudomonadota; class Alphaproteobacteria; order Hyphomicrobiales; family Nitrobacteraceae; genus Bradyrhizobium; species Bradyrhizobium sp. WSM2793. The sequence continues at coordinate 21,791 of NZ_KB902776.1, forward strand.
CAAAGTGTCTTGCTCTTGCTCGCAGCAGTGGGCGCTGGTCTGTTCGCGGTATCGACCGACTTCCTGTCACTTTTGATCGCCCGTGCAATGATCGGGCTCGGCGTGGCGGCGGCGCTCACAGCAGGGCTGAAGTCCATCGTCCTTTGGTTCCCCAGGGAACGAGTTGCCTTGCTGAACGGCTACATGATCATGCTGGGATCGCTAGGAGCGGTGACCGCCACGGCTCCCGTCGAGCACCTGCTCGCCTGGATGGGCTGGCGGCAGCTCTTTGAGGTCCTGGCGGCCGCTACCGCTGCGACGGCCATTCTCATCTATGTCGTCGTGCCTGAGCGAGGCATCGCCCTGTCAACAGCGTCCACCAGCCTGAGCTCAGTTTTCAGCGATCGACGGTTCTGGCGAATGGCCCCGTTATCGGCGACTTGCATTGGATCATCTTGGTCTCTGCAAGGCTTGTGGGCGTCGCCGTGGTTGATAGAAGTAGAAGGGTTTGATCGCGCAAGTCTCGTCAGACAGCTTTTTATGATGTCTGTCGTACTGAGCGGCGGTGCCTGGTTGTTCGGTATGGCCGTCCATCACATCAAACGCAGAGGAATCGGCGCGGAGGTGATATTAGCGATGGTTGCAGTGCTGTTCATCGCAGCCGAGTCAGCCTTGATCCTGCGAGCGCCTCTCCCGTCCATCTTGCCCTGGTCCGTTGTCGCAATCGTCGGAACGGCAACCGTGGTCAGCTTCGCGGTGATAGCGGATTACTTTCCGCCGGAGCTTGCTGGTCGTGCCAACGGCGCTTTGAACGTCTTGCACTTTGGTTGGGCATTTCTGGCACAATACGCGACAGGCCTGATCTTGGAGCAATGGCCTGCAAATGATAGCCATAGGTCCATCCAAGCCTATCAAGTGGCGTTCGGTCTCAATGTAGCACTGCAGATCGCGGCGTTGGTCTGGATCGCGCTGCCTTGGCGTCGATACTTCGTTTCATGGATGAGTTCAATCCTCGTCTTCAAACCGGCTGATACTTCCTATGCTGTCGAGTCAGTTGGGTTGTATGAGGATTCGGACATCCTCCTGCCCGCGGACGACGATGCGGATTGGTGAGCAGGCCACTTCTCGCGAACTGACACGATTGAGTAGGCCTCAAACATCAATTCTCAGTCCTTCTTTTTCTACGCCAGTCTACGATCACCGAAAGCGCTTGTTGCGCCGAGTCCATTGGTGCCTTTTCTAATTGTCCCCATCTGAGGGCGCTCTTTCGACGTCCTCATTCGGTGGGGACGAACGGTGGCAATCCATTCCATTCAATCGGAAGCGAGTTCGCGCGGTGCGCGAATGCTGCGCAGCGCGCTTGGCTCGGCGATTGCCGGCTACCTCGAAGATGAAGCGATCATCGAGGTGATGCTCAACCCAGATGGGCGCCTGTGGATCGACCGGCTGTCGAATGGCCTGATCGACACAGGCGAAACTTTGTCGGCTGCGGATGGTGAGCGCATCGTTCGCCTGGTCGCGCATCACGTCGGTGCCGAGGTGCATGCCGGCTCGCCGCGGGTCTCGGCCGAATTGCCTGGGACCGGCGAGCGCTTCGAAGGACTGTTGCCTCCGGTCGTTGCGGCACCGGCCTTTGCTATCCGCAAACCGGCCGTGGCCGTGTTTACGCTCGACGACTACGTCGCCAGGGGGATCATGACCTCGGAGCAGGCCAGGACCCTGAAGGACGCGGTCGCCGCACGGAAGAACATCCTCGTCGCCGGCGGGACATCGACCGGCAAGACAACCTTGACCAACGCGCTCCTGGCCGAGGTCGCGAAGAGCTCCGATCGGGTCGTGCTGATCGAAGATACGCGCGAACTCCAATGTAAGGCGCCCAATCTCGTAGCCTTGCGGACCAAAGACGGCGTGGCCACACTATCGGACCTCGTTCGCTCCTCCCTGCGACTGCGTCCGGATCGCATTCCGGTTGGCGAGGTTCGCGGTGCCGAAGCGCTCGACCTGCTCAAGGCCTGGGGCACCGGTCATCCTGGCGGCATCGGCACCATTCATGCGGGCACCGCGCTCGGCGCACTGCGGAGGCTCGAGCAACTCATCCAGGAAGCCGTCATCACGGTTCCGCGTGCCCTGATCGCCGAGACCATCAACCTCGTCGCCGTCCTTGCGGGGCGCGGCGCTGACCGTCGCCTCGCTGATCTCGCCCTCGTCACGGGGCTCGGCGGGGCCGGCGACTACAGCCTTTCATCAGCAGGAGACTGACATGCGTCTGAAACTTCGTGTTCTTTGGCAAACCGCGTCGCTGGCCGCCTCCGGTTCAGTTCTGTCGATGACGGCGCCGGCATGGGCTGCTGGCTCGAACATGCCATGGGAGCAGCCACTCAATCAGATACTGCAATCGGTCGAGGGGCCGGTCGCCAAGATCATCGCCGTCATCATCATCGTCGTAACTGGGCTCACGCTCGCGTTCGGAGATTCGTCGGGTGGTTTCCGAAGGCTGATCCAGATTGTGTTCGGCCTGTCGATCGCGTTTGCCGCCTCAAGCTTCTTCCTGTCGTTCTTCTCCTTCGGCGGCGGCGTGGTGATCTGATGGATGATCAGGTGGCAGGCTTTGTGGTGCCCGTTCACCGCGCACTCACTGAACCGATTCTGATGGGTGGCGCGCCGCGGTCCGTCGCGATCGTGAACGGCACACTGGCCGCGGCCCTTGGACTTGGATTGCGGCTCTGGATCGCGGGTCTCGTCCTCTGGTTCATCGGCCACATGGCCGCCGTCTGGGCCACCAAACGCGATCCCGCCTTTGTCGATGTGGTGCGCCGGCATCTGCGCATTCCCGCACATCTCAACACCTGAGTCCTCTGTCATGATGAACCTTGCCGAATATCGCCATTCCAGCTCGCGCCTCGCCGACTTCCTGCCTTGGGCAGCGCTCGTCGACGAAGGAATTGTCCTGAACAAGGATGGCTCGTTCCAACGGACGGCGAAGTTCCGAGGGCCTGACCTCGATAGCGCAGTGCCGGCCGAACTCGTCGCCGTCGCCGGTCGCCTGAACAACGCCCTGCGCCGTCTGGGATCCGGTTGGGCGGTCTTCGTTGAAGCGCAACGCCATTTTGCGGGTGCTTATCCGCCGAACACCTTTCCAGATGTCGCGTCTGCACTGGTCGACGCCGAGCGCAGAGCTCAATTCGAAGAGGCGGGCGCCCACTATGAGTCTAGCTACTTCTTGACCTTCCTCTATCTGCCGCCGGAGGAGGGAGCCGCTAGGGCAGAGCGATTGCTATATGAAGGTCGCGACCGCACAGTTGGAGCAGATGCCCGGGAGGTATTGGGCGCGTTTGTCGATCAAACCAACCGCGTGCTTCAACTCGTCGAAGGGTTCATGCCCGAATGCGCCTGGCTCGCTGATCAGGATACGCTGACTTACCTGCACTCGACGATCTCGATCAAGCGCCACCGCGTTCGAGTGCCCGAAATTCCCATGTACATCGATGCGCTGTTAGCCGACCAGCCGTTGACCGGCGGGTTAGAGCCGATGTTGGGCTCGGCCAATCTCCGGGTCCTGACGATTGTCGGCTTTCCGGGCGCGACGACGCCGGGAATCCTGGACGACCTGAATCGTCTGGCATTCTCGTATCGCTGGTCAACCCGAGCGATCATGCTCGACAAGACCGATGCCACCAAGCTACTGACCAAAATCCGCCGGCAGTGGTTCGCGAAGAGAAAATCCATCGGCGCCATTCTCAAGGAGGTCATGACCAACGAGGCATCGACGCTGCTCGATACCGACGCTCACAACAAGGCGATAGATGCCGACTCGGCGTTGCAGGAACTGGGGTCGGATCAGATCGGACAAGCCTTTGTCACAGCGACCATTACAGTCTGGGACCGCGATCCCAATACTGCCGATGAAAAGCTCCGTCTGGTCGAGAAGGTCATTCAGGGTCGCGATTTCACCTGCATGATCGAGACGGTGAACGCGGTTGAAGCCTGGCTCGGCACCCTGCCTGGGCATGTCTACGCCAATGTGCGGCAGCCTCCGGTTTCGACTCTTAACCTCGCTCACATGATTCCGATGTCGGCCGTGTGGGCGGGCGAGGCGAGGGACCTGCACTTCAAGGGTCCGCCGCTTCTGTTCGGCAAGACCGAGGGATCAACACCGTTCCGAGTCTCGCTCCACGTCGGCGACGTCGGCCATACGCTTGTGGTCGGACCGACGGGGGCTGGCAAGTCGGTGCTGCTCGCGCTGATGGCACTCCAATTCCGCCGTTACTCGAACTCTCAGGTCTTTGCGTTCGACTTCGGTGGTTCGATCCGGGCGGCCGCGCTCGCCATGGGTGGTGATTGGCATGATCTCGGCGGTGCATTGTCTGACGGAGGTGAACAACTCGTCGCCCTGCAGCCGCTGGCCTGGATTGATGATCCTTGCGAGCGCGGATGGGCGACGGAATGGATCGGCGCGATCCTCGCACGAGAAAAGGTCGAGATCACTCCTGAGGTCAAGGATCATCTGTGGTCGGCGCTGGCATCTCTCGCCTCGGCGCCGAGGGAGGAGCGCACCCTGACGGGCCTGTCAGTCCTACTCCAATCGAATTCTCTGAAACGCGCCTTGCAACCTTATTGCCTGGGCGGTCCATCCGGGCGCCTGCTCGATGCTGAATTCGAGCGCCTTGGTGAGGCGTCGGTCCAGGCGTTTGAGACGGAAGGCTTGATCGGAACGAGTGCTGCGCCGGCCGTACTGGCGTATCTCTTCCATCGTATTGGAGACCGTCTCGATGGTCGGCCGACGCTCCTGATTGTCGATGAGGGTTGGCTTGCCCTCGATGATGAGGATTTTGCGGGGCAGCTCCGGGAATGGCTTAAGACGCTTCGGAAGAAGAACGCGTCCGTCATCTTCGCCACTCAGTCGCTTTCGGACATTGATGACTCTGCGATCGCGCCGGCTATCATCGAAAGCTGCCCGACGCGCCTGTTGCTGCCGAACGAACGGGCGATCGAACCGCAGATGACGGCCATCTACCGTCGCTTCGGACTCAACGATCGCCAGATCGAGCTACTGAGCCGGGCAACGCCAAAGCGCGACTATTACTGCCAGTCCCGTCGTGGCAACCGGATGTTCGAACTAGGCCTTGGCGAGGTTGCACTGGCCTTCACCGCAGCCTCTTCCAAATCCGACCAGGCTGCCATCGCGCAGATCCTCGCCGAACATGGACCTGACGGCTTCGTGCCGGCATGGCTCCAGGACCGTGGCGTCGCCTGGGCGATAGACCTGATCCCCAATCTCGTCAATCTGGAGAAATCGCTATGAAGCGTCTTGGTCTGTTGGCGGCCGCTGGCACTATCGCGCTGGTGCTTGGCGTCGCGGTGCCCGCACGGGCGTTGATCGTCTTCGATCCCAACAATTACGTGCAGAGCGTCCTGACGGCCGAGCGGGAGCTCCAGCAGATCAATAATCAGATCACCTCGTTGCAGAACGAGGCGCAGATGCTGATCAATCAGGCGAAGAACCTGGCAAACCTGCCATACTCATCGCTGCAGCAACTGCAATCCTCGATTCAGCGGACCCAGCAATTGCTGGCGCAGGCCCAGCGCATTGCCTACGACGTCCAGCAGATCGATCGCGCGTTCTCGACGAGCTACGCGCCGGCCGCTGGCAACCAATCCAGCCAATTGCTGGTCACCAACGCTCAATCGCGGTGGCAAAATACTTACGCGGCAACACAAGATGCGCTTCGCGTCCAGGCCGGCATCGTTGGCAACCTCGACAGCAATCGTATCCAGACGTCCGCGCTCGTAACGTCCAGCCAAGGCGCCAGCGGCGCTCTGCAGGCAACGCAGGCTGGCAATCAGATTCTTGCGCTGAACGCGCAGCAGCTTGCCGACCTTACCGCTGTCGTGACGGCGCAGGGCAGGGCGCAGAGCCTCGAAGCGGCTCAGCGCGCCTCGGCCCAGGATCAGGGACGAGAGCAACTCAGGCGATTCCTGACGCCAGGACAGGGCTATCAATCCTCCAACGTGCAGATGTTCCACTGATGACCGACGTAAAGGCATTCAAGGCGCTGTCGCTGCTTACGACAATCGGCCTAGTGGCCGTCGCTGCCTGCACGATTCAGCTTCGTGGCGGAGACGATCCTCCTCCGCCGCCGAAGGCGGAGCAGACGACAGGAGCAACCAGCTCTGACCTCGCGCGCTGCCGCAGCGTCACTGCGGAGGAAGCAGCGGGCTATCAGCATTGCAAGCAAGTTTGGGCCGAAAACCGCCGTCGCTTCTTTGGCAAGAAAGACGGTGGCGCAGTTCCTGGCCACGACGATTCCGCCGCCGGCGTGGCGCTCGCTCCAAAGGATCAGAGCCGGATCCCGCAAGGATATCCGCAACCGGCGACGCCCGAGGCGAGCAAGCCATGACGGGTACGGGGGTCATCGACCAGTTTCTGGAAACGTTCACGCGTTATATCGACAACGGTTTCGGATTGCTCGGTAGCGACGTCGGGTATCTCGCAGCGACCCTTGCCGCGATCGACATCACGCTTGCTGCGTTGTTCTGGAGTTGGGGGCCGGACGAAGACATCATCGCGCGCCTCGTCAAGAAGACGCTCTTTGTAGGCGTTTTTGCCTACCTTATTGGCAACTGGAACAGCCTGGCGCGCATCGTCTTCGAGAGCTTCGCCGGTCTTGGGCTGAAAGCATCGGGTGCAAGCCTGTCCGCTGGAGATTTTCTGAGACCCGGAAAGATCGCTCAAGTCGGACTCGACGCCGGCCGACCGCTGCTCGATTCGATCTCCGACCTGATGGGCTACATCAGCTTCTTCGAGAATTTCGTCCAGATCGTCGTTCTCCTGTTCGCCTGGGTCGTGGTGTTGCTTGCCTTCTTCATTCTGGCGATCCAACTCTTCGTCACCCTGATCGAGTTCAAGCTCACGACGCTCGCCGGCTTCGTGCTCATTCCCTTCGGACTGTTCGGCAAGACCGCCTTCGCGGCGGAGCGGGTCTTGGGTAACGTCATCTCTTCAGGGATCAAGGTCCTGGTCCTGGCCGTCATCGTTGGGATCGGCTCGACCCTGTTTTCGCAGTTCACCGCAGGCTTCGGCCGCGCTCAGCCGACCATCGAAGACGCGATGACGCTGGTGCTCGCGGCGCTCTCCTTGCTGGGTCTCGGTATCTTCGGTCCGGGTATCGCAAACGGCCTGGTGTCCGGTGGACCCCAACTCGGCGCCGGCGCCGCAATTGGGACAGGCCTTGCTGCCGGCGGCATTGTTGCGGCGGGGGCGGGTCTTGCCGCCGGTGGTACTGGTCTCGCTGGCGGCGCGATGGCAGGCGCCTCGCGCGGTGGCGGCGCTGTCATGAGCGGAGCATCAGCCGCCTACCGAAGCGGCGGCCTTGCCGGCGTCGCGGACGCCGGCGCTTCCGCTGCTATGAGCCCGTTGCGTCGTGCAGCGGCTGCGCTCGGCGGAGGTGGGCAAGCCGGCGCGCAGGCCGCAAACCCTTCTGCCGAAGGGCAGCCCGATTGGGCGCGGCGAATGAAGCGTGCCGAGACCATTCGGCACGGTGCATCGGCAGCCGGCCAGGCGGTCCGCTCAGGCGATCACGGTGGCAGCGGCTCTTCCGTCGATTTGTCTGAAGGAGAGCGCTGACACGAAACACTGCGCCTTCGCCACCGCGGCGGGGGTCTCAAACGCAGATACCGCACGACTAGAAACCGATCACTTGATCTTAGGGGCAATCATCGATGTTCAAACGACCATCAGTTCACTATGGGCGCATGCCCGAACCGGTCACACCGTATCAGAAAGCAGCGCAAGTCTGGGACGAACGCATTGGATCAGCGCGCCTGCAAGCCAAGAACTGGCGCCTGATGGCGTTCGGCTGCTTGATGCTGTCAGCCGGTCTCGCTGTTGGGCTTGTCTGGCAGTCAAATCAAGGACCGATCACGCCCTGGGTGGTCGAAGTCGACCATCTCGGCCAGGCTCAAAGGGTTGCGCCGGCCAACATCGACTATCAGCCCACTGATGCGCAGATCGCCTACCATTTGGCGCGCTTTATCGAGGATGTCAGAGGTCTGCCGGCCGACGGCATCGTTCTGCGCCAGAATTGGCTCCGGGCCTATGATTTTACGACCGATCGCGGCGCCGCTGCGCTCAACGACTATGCGCGCAATAATGACCCCTTTGCCAAGCTGGGCAAGGCCCAAATCTCAGTGGACGTCTCGAGCGTCATTCGCGCGTCGTCGGAGAGCTTTCGCGTCGCGTGGACCCAGCGCGTCTACGACAACGGCACGCTGAGCTCGTCTGAGCGCTGGACTGCGATTCTCTCGATCGTGATCGAGACACCCCGCGATGCCGAACGCCTGCGCAAGAATCCCCTTGGCGTCTATGTCCGCGCCATCAACTGGTCAAAGGAGTTAAGTCAGTGACCGAGACGCCGTCTGACATTCATTCGAAGCGTTCCCTCCCGCGCAGTAAGCTCAATTCGCCTCTGTCCGAGTTCGTGGGCTCAAAGCGAGCGCTCCTGTCCGTACTCTTGCTTTGTTCATCGGCGCTCGGCGGGTGCGCGACTTATATACCGCCGGAGATCAGCTATGACGCGGAGGTCCCGGCGCTGCCGGCGGCGCCAGCGGCCCTGGACGACAGGTCGCGGCCGCTTCACGTTCCACCGCTCTGGAAGCCAACTCTCGGCGGCAAGTCGGCCGGAAAGGAAGAGCCCGAACCCGTGAGCCGGGTTGAGATGGCAAACAGCGCAGCGCGGGTCGAGCCGCGCAAACGCGGGTATTTCAATGCGGCGCAGATCTACGCTTACAGCCCCGGTGCGCTCTATCAGGTTTATGCCGCACCCGGGCAGATCACGGATATCGCACTCGAGGAAGGAGAGCAGTTGACGGGATCGGGGCCGATCGCGGCCGGAGATACCGTACGATGGGTCGTGGGCGATACCGAAAGTGGGAATGGCGACATGCGCCGCGTCCATATCCTGGTCAAGCCGACGCGCGCATCGATCGAGACCAATCTCGTCGTCAATACCGATCGGCGCACCTACCTGATCGAGCTCCGCTCCCGCGAACGGCCATACATGCCGTCTGTTGCCTGGTACTATCCAGAAACTGCACGGGAACGGTCGCGTTCGGTCGCTCTGAAGCCCGTTCTTCCGGAGCCGGCGCAGCGCATCTCCCGCTATGCTATCGAAGGGGACAGTCCTCCCTGGCGGCCACTCGCCGCATATGACGATGGCCGCAAGGTCTATGTCGAATTCCCGCAAGGCATCGTGCAGGGCGAGATGCCTCCGCTATTCGTCATTGGTGCAGACGGCAAGACCGAACTCGTCAACTATCGCGCTTACGGTAACTTATTGATCGTCGATCGGCTTTTTGCTGCCGCCGAACTGCGGCTTGGCGGCGAGCACCAGCAGAAGGTCCGTATTGTCAGGACCGACGGGAGGCCGTCGTCATGAACACTCGGAATGTAAATGATCACGAGCAAGCAGTTCCGCCGGAGACACAAGGGGAACAGTCCGAAAGCTTCCGCTTGAGAGCAGAGCATCCGCGCGTGACGCGGTTGTCGCGGAAGGTCTTGGCCGGCGGCGGCGCGGTTGCCCTGCTTGTCATCGGCGGAGCGGTGTTGTGGTCGCTACAGAGCAATCGCTCCCGTAGTAAAGCGGCCGATGAGCTTTACAGTACCGACCACCACAATGTTGCCGACGGCATTACCGCGCTGCCGAAGGACTATGCTGGCGTTCCGCGCCAGCCAATCCCGCAGCTTGGTCCGCCGCTCCCCGGGGACCTCGGTCGACCGATACTTGCCGCTCAGGGCCAATCCCCGGCGATCGGCACTGATCCGGACCAGCAGCGCCGGGATCAAGAGACGGAGGCAGCCCGTATCAGCCATCTCTTCGCTTCGACCAGTGGACGAGAAATGCGTCCGCCCACCGGTACGGCTGTTGGAAGCGAGCGTGTCCTGCCGGCGAGCGCAACGAGCGCTGGCGACGACGGATCTGGGCAGAATGGTCAGGACCGCAAGCTTGCCTTCGTGAGCGCCTCGGTAGACCGTCGCACGGTCAGCCCTGACCGTGTCACCAGGCCGGCTTCACCATATATCGTGCAGGCTGGGACGGTCATTCCGGGAGCCTTGATCACGGGCATCAGGTCAGACCTGCCAGGCCAAATTACCGCCCAAGTGACCGAGAGCGTATATGACACCCCGACCGGCCGCTTTCTGCTTGTCCCTCAGGGGGCGCGTCTGATCGGCATCTACGATAGCCAGGTCACTTTCGGCCAGTCTCGCGTCCTGCTCGTCTGGACACGGCTGATTATGCCGAATGGACGTTCTATCGTTCTCGAGCGGCAGCCTGGCGCTGACACTGCCGGGTATGCAGGTCTCGAAGATCAGGTCGACAATCACTGGGGCGAGTTGTTCAAGGCTGCGGCACTATCGACGTTTCTGGCGATCGGGACCGAACTGGGTGCCGGCTCGGACACCAACAGCAACGACAGCGCAATCATCCAGGCATTGCGACACGGCGCCTCGGACTCACTAAACCAGACCGGGCAGCAGGTCGTTCGCCGCAGTCTCAGCATCCAGCCTACTCTGACCGTGCGACCTGGCTTCCCGGTTCGTGTTCTTGTCAATCATGACCTCATACTTACGCCGTATAGAGGGTGACAATATGCCAAAACTTAAAATAGGAGAGCTTCCAGACGACAAGCCCGTCAAAGTGAGTACGGAGCTGCCTGCGGCCGTGCATCGTGATCTCATTGCATATGCAGAAGCGCTTACGCGTCAGGGTGGTCAGGTGGTCGATCCGACTAAACTCATCGCCCTCATGTTGGCGCGCTTTATGGCCACGGATCGAGGATTTTCTAAACTGAAACGTGAAGGCCACGTACCGGCCGCTGGCGAAGGACAGTGATGCTCAAGGTTTCCTCGAAGCTGTTGGTCGACGCTAAATAGTTGCGTGCATCAACCTAGGGGCTGCCGAGTTGGCGCTAAGCGCTGAGATATCGTGTCGGAAAGTGTGTTCCCGCGTCTGCCCGAAACAACTCCGATTGCCAGGTTTTCTCGTTTTCAGACGCGAGAGCGCTGGGCGTCGACGTGCAGTTATTCGGTCACCTTCAGGCGCGTTACACTGCTCCGGCCATCGACGCTGACAGGCACGTCACCCTCGATCGTGGCCCGACGTACGACGCGATGCTGGTCCCCGTAATCGTTGACCGCGTAATGCTGCGTTGCGCGGTTATCCCATATCGCAATATCGCCCTCTAACCAGTTCCAGCGCACAGTGTTTTCGGGCGCGGTGATGTGAGACTGGAACAGATCGAACAGCTTTTGTCCGTCGTATTTGGGGACCGCAACAAAGTGCTTCACCAAGGCGCCGAGCACTAGCGTCCGCTCGCCTGTTTCGGGATGGACGCGTACGACGGGATGCTCGGTCTCAAAAACCGTTCTGGTGAACACCTCGTCAAAGTGTTTCTTGTCGACCTCGCGGACACGCGCAATCCCGGCGTAATCGAAAACGTTGCTGTGAACGGCCCATAGGCCCTCGGCAAGCCGTTGTAGCGGCGGCGGCAAACCAAGATAAGCGGTAGCTGTGTTCGACCACACGGTGTCGCCTCCGAACGTTGGCATTACAACGGCCCGCAGGACCAAAATCTTGGGATAGGCGTCGGCGAAGGTCCCATCCGCATGCCAAACGTCGGCGCGACCGCCGCCACGAGTGGAGTCCAGTTCGAGGAGCGACGCCATCCCCTTGGTAGCACCGAGCATCGGATGGGGCACTAGCTTTCCGAGACGAGCGGCAAAGCGCTCCTGCTCGGCGTCATTGAGATGTCCTTGATTGCGGAAGAAGATCACCTTGTGCTCGAGCAATAAGCTGTTGATCGCAGCGATCGCGTGATCCGGTAGATCGCCTGATAGCCTGATATTTTTGACTTCGGCACCGATGCGCGCTGCACGTTTCACAACATCGGTGCTCGGAATGACGCCACCGATCAAAGCCATTGTGCTCATGTTGCTTTTCCAAGTCCTTGCAGTTCTTCCTCGCCCTTGGAGCGAATGATCTTCAGCAAGCATCGTGCCAAGCGAAAGACGAGCATGTGCCCGAAAGGGGCACTGAACGAATCGTGCTATTTGGCGCGAGTCATCGAACTGAGCCGATGGTTGGGCCGAGTGACGAAAGAACTCGATCGCCGAGCTCACCCTTCGAATGTCGTATCGTCAAGACGAAGCGGATAGCAGGAGCGCGCCAACGGCAGATCTTCAGTTTTGCTTCCTAATCACTCAACTGCGTTGAAAAAAAGCAATGCTTCTATAGAATTGGTAATAATTCATGATGGTCATGAATTATGTAGTCGGACCCTGCCGCGCGCAAGCGCGCTTCGGAAACAAATCCTCCCACGATTGATACGTTGATAAGTCCGAGATTGCGGGCAATTTCCGTCTCAACTGGCATATCGCCCACGATGACGGTTCTTTCTGGGGATAAATCATTGCCCTGCATATACAAGCGCAGCCGCTCTTGCTTGCTCATGCTCCTAAATTGCTGGTCTAGATGTTTGGGGTGGTCATAGTGGATATGTCCGAACAGAATTGTCAGGGGTGCAACGCGCGTAAGTGAGCTGAATCGGCTGACCGTTCTTCAAGCGTGAGATGGGGTTTGGAGAGCGTGAGCATTGCTGCTTTTGTGGCTCTGTTTCTGGATCGATTTGTTTTAAACAATGGCCATGCCAGGCGGCGCTGGGCAAGCCACAACGCCGAATGGGCTTTCGAAAGTCCGCTTACTATGCGCGCTGTACTGGACCTGACACGAGATTTGTGCCTCTGTCGGAATACGGACAAGTGTCTACACAGTGTAGTAAGCCCGAGCAGACTGTTCCGTTAGTGGATTTCGCGAGGTAATTGATGGCCCGAGTTAATCTCTACTAATGCCGCTGGAGCCTGTGAGAGCTGCAGATGTAAGATCGCTCTCTGTCGAGCGGCGCTGTTGGCGGCAGTCATGCACATTATCGTCTCGGTCCTGAATCATGATAAGAGCTGCAACTTCCTGGTCCCGTGCCAGTTTGCTCGCCGCTAGGCCGGTGGCGACACCAATGCGATCAGGCGCGGGGCGGTTTTGGCTCATCTTGCGCTTGCCTTCGACCATGGTGATCGGGATGCGCACGCCGACGACTTCGCGCAACTGGGCGGCGATGAAATCCGCGGGAGCATCGCTGACGGCCCAGGGCGTCGCACGTGACGTCTCATGGATATTCGTCAGACGCGTCACGATCTCAAGCAGGCGATTGGGATCCTCGAGGAACTCAATCGGCCCATGGGCGTGGACCGCGATGTAATTCCATGTCGGCACCACATGTTCAGCTTGTCGCTTGCTAGGATACCAGGATGGCCTCACATAAGCCTCCGCGCCAGTAAAGATCGCCAGAGCTTCTCCGATCGGGGCCGTGCGCCATTGCGGATTGCCCTTCGCCAGGTGCCCGTACAGCGTGCCGTGTTCGCCTTCGCTCTCATCGAGGAAGAGCGGAAGAGGCGTCGCAAGTGGCCCATCTGATGTCGCTGTGATCAGGTTGGCCAATCGGGCGCAGCGGATTGTCGCTCGAATGTTCTCGAGGTCGTCATCTCGAAAGTGGGGTGGTATGTACATGAAGGCTCTCCGTTGGCGGTCGTCGAGATAAACCCAAGTCAATATGTTAGAAAACTGCCAGTTTCAGTCGCTCCCGTAGAGGTTCTCCGCTTCCTCTTTTGACGTGACGATTTCGGATTTGTCTGGGACGCGGGCGATTTCACTCAGCCGCTTCAATCCGTCGAGCTGCTGTTGGGTTGGTGTTTCCGTAGCTATTCTCCTGCGGGCTGAGCCTTTAGAGATCTCACCCCGGCGTCGCCTGTATGAGGCGATCCGGCAGCTCTCCTTCGACGCGCACCGAGTCGCGTTTGGCGAACTAGTCCTTGATCTCGGCAAGATCGACGCCGACCTCAAAAGACGTCTTCATCGTCTCGATGAACTGCGCCGATGGGTACAAGTCGGAGGTGATCGCAACGAACCCATCATTAAAACACGGTCGAGTTTCCACACGACCAGCATGTCGCCGGGCCGGACGAATTCGAGCGCCCGCGCCAAGCCGGTGCGGTCATCCTTCGCGCCCGAGGCGTGATCCTCGAACAGGTGACGCGGATCAACGCCGGCGGCGAGCAGCGCATCGCGCTGCAAGTCCGTGTTCTGGCGGTCGGAGTCCGGCGACACGCGCATGTAGCCAACCAACATAGGCGGATACCCATCGGAAATAGGCTTTCGTATGGTAGCGCGTAGCGACAGAGTTTCCGCATATTTTTTGCGCCACCAGGCGCCTAGCTTAGGGGGCTACTACAAGATTTGGTAGATGGCTAAAGCCAACTTGAGGCCCTAGGATTCGGCCGCCTTCCCCGCCGATCATCATCGACGAAACAGAAGTGAACGCAAGCGCACGTGAAGCCGCTGCCCGCAGCGACTGCGGGCACCTTCCGCCCTTCCATCGCTTAGAGAGTGAAGTGCCGTGTCCGAACAACCCCTGCCGAGGCTGCCGATGTGGCGCGTCGATCACATTGAGCCCTCGCCCGAGATGTTGGCGCTACGCGCCAACGGTCCGATCCAGCGCGTGCGTTTCCCGTCCGGGCACGAAGGCTGGTGGGTGACAGGCTACGACGAGGCCAAGGCGGCGCTGTCCGACGCGGCGTTCCGGCCGGCGGGAATGCCGCCGACGGCGTTCACCCCGGATTCGGTGATTCTCGGTTCGCCGGGGTGGCTAGTCTCGCACGAGGGGGGCGAGCATGTCCGGTTACGCACGCTCGTGGCGCCGGCCTTCAGCGACCGCAGGGTGAAGCTGCTGGCGCCGCATGTCGAGGCGATCGCTGCGCAGTTGTTTGAGAACCTGGCGGCCCAGCGCCAGCCCGCCGACTTGCGGCGCCACCTCTCCTTTCCGCTTCCGGCCATGGTCATCAGCGCGCTGATGGGCGTGCTCTACGAGGATCACGCCTTTTTCGCCCGGCTGTCCGACGAGGTGATGACGCACCAGCATGAAAGCGGCCCGCGCAGCGCGTCGCGCTTGGCCTGGGAAGAACTGCGCGCCTACATTCGCGGCAAGATGCGGGACAAGCGCCAGGATCCGGGCGACAACCTGCTGACGGATCTGCTCGCGGCGGTCGACCAGGGCAAGGCGACCGAGGAAGAAGCGATCGGCCTGGCGGCGGGCATGCTGCTGGCGGGGCACGAGAGCACCGTCGCGCAGATCGAATTCGGCCTGCTGGCCATGTTCCGCCATCCGCAACAGCGCGAACGCCTGGTCAGCGATCCATCCCTGGTGGACAAGGCGGTGGAGGAAATCCTGCGCATGTACCCGCCGGGCGCGGGGTGGGACGGCATCATGCGCTATCCGAGGACCGACGTGACCATCGCGGGCGTGCATATTTCCGCGGAGAGCAAGGTGCTGGTCGGCCTGCCGGCAACGTCGTTCGATCCGCGCCATTTCGACCGCCCGGAAATCTTCGACATCGGACGCCAGGAAAAGCCGCACCTGGCGTTCTCCTACGGGCCGCACTCCTGCATCGGCGGGGCGCTGGCCAGACTGGAACTCAAGGCGGTGTTCGGTTCGATCTTCCAGCGCTTTCCCGCGCTGCGCCTGGCCGTAGCGCCGGAAGAACTGAAGTTGCGCAAGGAGATCATCACTGGCGGGTTCGAGGAGTTCCCGGTGCTTTGGTGATGTGCGGACGCCGCTGGGGATCGCGATCGTCTCCGCGGTTTGTCGGCGCGCCTGCCGCGCACCGGTCAGATCAGCCAGTCAACAGGTAACCAAGATGGACGTGCAAGAAACCACGGCAGCATGCCGGGACGCCTTCGCCGAACTGGCGTCGCCGGCGTGGATCCACGACCCGTATCCGTTCATGCGGTGGTTGCGCGAGCACGATCCGGTGCATCGCGCGGCGTCGGGCCTCTTTCTATTGAGCCGCCACGCCGACATCTACTGGGCGCTCAAGGCCACGGGCGATGCGTTTCGGGGACCTGAGCCGGGTGAACTGGCGCGCTATTTTCCGCATGCGGCGACCAGCTTGTCGCTCAATCTGCTGGCCTCCACGCTAGCGATGAAGGACCCACCGACGCATACGCGTCTGCGCCGGCTGATCTCGCGCGATTTCACCGTGCGCCAGATCGACAACCTGCGGCCGAGCATCGCGCGCATCGTCGCAGCGCGCCTGGATGGCATGGCGCCCGCGCTGGAGCGCGGGGAGACCGTGGACCTGCATCGGGAATTCGCGCTGGCCTTGCCCATTCTGGTCTTCGCCGAACTGTTTGGCATGCCCCAGGACGACATGTTCGGGCTCGCCGCCGGCATCGGCGCCATTCTGGAAGGCCTGAGCCCGCACGCCAGCGATCCCCGGCTCGCCGCGGCGGACGCGGCCAGTGCCGAAGTGAAGGCCTACTTCGGCGGTCTCATACAGCGCAAGCGAACCGATCCCCGCCACGACATCGTGTCGATGCTGGTCGGCGCACACGACGATGATGTCGACACGCTGTCGGATGCGGAGTTGATCAGCATGTTGTGGGGCATGCTGCTGGGCGGCTTCGCCACCACTGCTGCGACCATCGACCATGCGGTCCTAGCGATGCTGGCGTATCCCGAACAGCGGCACTGGCTGCAGGAAGACGCCATGAGGGTGAAGGCATTCGTCGAAGAAGTCCTGCGCTGCGACGCGCCCGCCATGTTCAGCTCCATTCCGCGTATCGCCCAGCGCGACATCGAACTGGGCGGCGTGGTGATCCCGAAGAACGCGGACGTGCGCGTGCTGATCGCGTCCGGCAATCGCGACCCGGACGCCTTCGCTGATCCCGACCGCTTCGATCCTGCGCGGTTCTACGGCACCAGTCCTGGCATGTCGACCGACGGGAAGATCATGCTGAGCTTCGGCCACGGCATCCACTTTTGCCTCGGTGCGCAACTGGCCCGGGTGCAGTTGACCGAGAGCTTGCCGCGGATTCAGGCGCGCTTCCCCACGCTGGCATTGGCCGAGCAGCCGACCCGGGAGCCCTCCGCGTTCCTTAGGACGTTCCGCGCGCTGCCGGTGCGGCTGCGTGCGCAGGGGGCTGAGGTGTCCGTCGTGGTCGACCAGGATCTGTGCGGAACCAGCGGGCAGTGCGTGCTGACGCTACCGGGCACCTTTCGCCAGCGCCAACCGGACGGCGTGGCCGAAGTGTGCGGGGCGACAGTCCCGCAGGCGCTGCACGCCGCCGTGCGGCTCGCAGCCAGCCAGTGCCCGGTCGCCGCCATTCGAGTCATCGGAAGCGAAGCTGGCGATGACGAGCGCGCCAGCGCCGACAGTGCTCCTTCTCCCGCGGAGGCCGAGCGGCATGCCGCGAGAGACCAACGCAATCCAGGAGGACACGATGGGACGGTTTGAAGGCAAGGTGGCCGTGGTGACCGGCGCCGGCGCCGGTATCGGCAAGGCATGCGCCCTCGCCATCGCGCGCGAGGGCGGCAGAGTGGTGGTCGCCGACATTGATGGCACGGCGGCCATCGCCTGCACCACGCAAATCGCGGCCGAGGCGGGCCACGCGCTGGCCCTGGCCATCGACATCGCCGATGCGCAGGCGGTGGCAGCGCTGTTCGAGACGGCGGAGCGGCACTTTAGTGGGGTCGACCTGCTGGTGAACAATGCGAGCGCCATGCATCTGACTCCGCGCGACCACGCGATCCTCGACCTAGACCTGGCGGTCTGGGATCAGACCATGGCGACCAATCTGCGCGGCACGTTCCTCTGCTGCCGGCAGGCCATCTCACGGATGATCGCCCGCGGCGGTGGCGCGATCGTCAACATGTCGTCGTGCCAGGGGCTAACCGGTGATACCGCGCAGACGTCCTACGCCGCGTCGAAGGCAGCGATGAACATGCTGTCGGCCTCGCTCGCCACCCAGTACGGTCATGCGCAGATCCGCTGCAACGCGGTTGCGCCGGGTCTCATCATGACCGAGCGTCTCCTCGCCAAGTTGGACGCGTGCATGCAACGGCATCTGCGCCGGCACCAGCTCCTGTCGCGCGTCGGCCGCCCCGAGGACGTGGCCGCGCTGGTGGCGTTCCTGCTCTCCGACGATGCTGCGTTCATCACCGGCCAAGTCGTGTGCATCGACGGCGGCATGCTGGCGCATGTGCCGACGTACGCCGACGGGGGCAACAGCCGCGCCGCGCGGCCTTCCGGCGAGACCGCCGAAGCCGCGTCGCCGCGCTGCTGATGAACATGCTGCTCAATCCGCTGAACCGTCGTCATCGACTGCGGCACGACATCCCGGTCGTGCCCGGCGCTTTCCCCTTGGTCGGGCATCTTCCCTCCATCGTCTGCGACCTGCCGCGCCTGCTGCGGCACGCGGAACGGACGCTGGGCAGCCAGTTCTGGCTGGACTTCGGCCCTGCCGGACAGATGGTGACCTGTCTGGATCCGGATGCGTTCGCACTGCTCCGGCACAAGGACGTGTCCTCGGCGCTGATCGAAGAGATCGCGCCCGAATTGTTTGGTGGAACATTGGTCGCCCAGGACGGCGGCGCGCACCGTAAGGCGCGCGATGCGATCCAGGCAGCGTTTCTGCCCATGGGGCTGACCCAGGCCGGCATCGGCGAGCTGTTCGCGCCCGTCATCCGGGCGAGGATGGAGAAGTGGCGCGACCGCGGCGACGTAACGATCCTGCGCGAAACCGGCGATCTGATGCTCAAGCTCATCTTCAGCCTCATGGGAATCCCCGCGCAGGACCTGCCGGAATGGCGTCGCAAGTACCGGCAACTGCTGCAGTTGATCGTCGCGCCCCCGGTCGACCTGCCCGGACTGCCCTTGCGGCGCGGCCGCGCCGCCCGCGACTGGATCGATGCGCGGTTGCGCGAGTTCGTCCGCGACGCGCGCGAACATGCCGCGCGCACCGGGTTGATCAACGATATGGTGAGCGCCTTCGATCGCAGCGACGATGCGCTCTCCGATGAGGTCCTGGTCGCCAACATCCGCTTGCTGCTGCTTGGTGGTCACGACACCACCGCCTCGACGATGGCCTGGATGGTGATCGAGCTGGCGCGGCAGCCTGGGCTGTGGGACGCCCTGGTCGAGGAGGCGCAACGCGTGGGCGCGGTGCCGACCCAGCACGCGGACCTGGCGCAGTGTCCGGTCGCCGAGGCGCTGTTTCGCGAGACGCTGCGCATGCATCCGGCGACGCCGCTCCTGGTGCGTCGCGCACTGCGTGAATTGCGACTCGGCCAACGGCGCATTCCCGCGGGCACCGATCTGTGCATCCCGCTGCTGCATTTCTCGACCTCGGCGCTGCTGCACGAGGCGCCTGATCAGTTTCGCTTGGCGCGGTGGTTGCAACGCACCGAGCCGATCCGGCCGGTGGACATGCTGCAGTTCGGTACCGGCCCACACGTCTGCATCGGCTACCACCTGGCGTGGCTGGAACTGGTGCAGTTCTGCATCGCCTTGGCGCTGACCATGCACGAGGCCGGGGCGCGGCCGCGCTTGCTGAGCGCCGTCGAAAAAGGCCGGCGCTATTACCCGACCGCACATCCCTCCATGACTATCCGCGTCGGATTCTCATGAGCTGGCATCGCATGCCCCTGTGGCGAGGCAGCGGCGCCGGCGACGCGCGGCATTGCTGCACTCGGCGCGCGCGCACGGTGCGACGCCGACGACACCGCGGCGGCTCGCCTATCGGGGACAAGGACATGAACAGCATGCAGACCGGTTCCACGCCACAGGACGACAGAACTGGTGATTCCGCGCTCGGCGGATTGGGCGCGCAAGCGCGCGACGCGTCCGGCGGGCTGCTGCCCGAGACCTGGATGCAGGACGGCGCAAAGCGGGTCGAACAGGTGCTGGCGCGTCTTCTCTGCGCCGAACGTGACGGTGAGACCGAGCTGATGGCGGCGATGCGCTACGCCACCCTGCATGGTGGGAAGCGCACCCGCGCCTTGCTCTGTCTGGCTGCCGGCGCACTGGCCGACACGCCGGCGCACATGCTCGACGACGTCGGCGCCGCCATCGAGATGATGCACGCCTGCACCCTGGTCCACGACGATCTGCCCTCGATGGACGACGACGTGCTTCGCCGCGGCCTTCCGACCGTGCACGTCAAGTTCGGCGAAGCTACTGCGATCCTGGTCGGCGATGCGCTGCAGGCGCACGCCTTCCTGACTCTCGCGAGCCTGGATGCGCCGGGCGACAATCGTATCGCGCTCGTGCGCGAACTGGCGCAGGCGGTGTCCGCCGAGGGGGCCGCAGGCGGGCAGGCCATGGATCTGTCGCTGGTTGGAAGGCACGTCGAGCTGGATAGGATCGTGGCGGTGCACCGGATGAAGAGCGGAGCGCTAGTGCACGCGTCCGTTCGCATGGGCGCGCTATGCGCTGTCCCGGAGGATGCCGCGCACGCTGCGCTGTACTGTGCGCTCGATCACTACAGCGCCTGTTTCGGCCTGGCGTTGCAGGTGATCGACGACATTCTCGACGTGACAGCGGATGCCGCGACGCTGGGCAAGACCCCCGGCAAGGACGCTGCGGCACAGAAGCCCACCTGCGCGTCGATCATGGGACTGCAGGCAGCACACCAGTTCGCGCTGGATCTGTTGCGCGATGCCGGGGAGGCCATCGCGCCGCTGGAGCCGCGTGCGGAACGGTTGGCGCAACTCCTACAGCGGGCCAACGCGTATCTGTTCAAGCACGCGCCATGCGCATGAGCGCGCCCGTCCGCATGGAGTCGCCCCTGTGCCGCTGCGATCGGCCAGCGGCAGAGGTGCATGTTGCACTGTGTCCGAGTCCGCGGCACCGATCGCAGCGGTTGCCCGGCGCGGCGCACGCTGCGCGCAAGCCCATGCGGCGGACCGGCGCCAGCATCGGGGGGCGTCGCCGCGCCGGAGCAGGACGGCCGTCCGGCGCTGCCTATGCGACGGGCCTGCGGCGACATGCGCGGCGTCTGCCCAATCCCGGTTCTCTTCAACCGTCTGCAAAAGGAACATCCCGCGTGAACGCGCTGTCCGAACAGATCCTTTCCGAATTGCGCCGCCTGCTAAGCGAAATGAGCGATGGCGGCAGCGTCGGTCCGTCCGTCTACGACACGGCGCAAGCGCTGCGCTTTCACGGCAACATCACCGGTCGGCAGGACGCATACGCGTGGCTCATCGCGCAGCAACAGGCCGACGGCGGGTGGGGAAGCGTGGACTTCCCGCTGTTCCGCCATGCGCCCACGTGGGCGGCGTTACTGGCATTGCAGCATGCCGATCCTCTTCCCGGTGCTGCCGACGCGGTCCAGGCTGCAAGGCGGTTCCTCCAGCGCCAGCCCGATCCCTACGCGCATGCGGTGCCGGAAGACGCGCCGATCGGCGCGGAGCTGATCCTGCCGCAGTTTTGCGGTGAGGCCGCATCCCTGCTGGGTGGCGTAGCGTTTCCGCGCCATCCAGCGCTGTTGCCATTGCGGCAAGCGTGCCTGGCCAAGCTGGGGGCGATGGCGATGTTGCCGAGCGGCCATCCGTTGCTACACTCCTGGGAAGCCTGGGGGACGGCGCCGACCAGCGCATGCCAGGATGACGACGGCAGCATCGGCATCAGTCCGGCGGCCACCGCCGCGTGGCGTGCGCACGCAGTGACACGGGGGAGCACGCCGCAGGTTCGGCGCGCCGATGCGTATCTGCAGATGGCATCGCGGGCGACGCGCAGCGGCATCGAAGGTGTCGTTCCCAACGTCTGGCCGATCAATGTGTTCGAGCCATGCTGGTCGCTGCACACCCTGCATCTGGCCGGGCTGTTCGCGCATCCCGCGCTCGCCGAGGCGGTCCGCGTGATCGTCGCGCAGCTCGACGCCCGCCTGGACGTGCGCGGTCTGGGCCCGGCCTTGCACTTCGCGGCTGATGCGGACGACACCGCCGTTGCGTTGTGCGTCCTGCACCTTGCAGGCCGCGACCCGGCGGTCGATGCGTTGCGCCATTTCGAAATCGGCGAGCTGTTCGTCACCTTTCCCGGCGAGCGCAATGCATCGGTGTCGACCAACATCCATGCCCTGCATGCGTTGCGACTGTTGGGAAAGCCCGCCGCGGGCACCAGCGCGTACGTCGAGGCCAATCGCAACCCGCACGGTCTGTGGGACAACGAAAAATGGCACGTTTCGTGGCTGTATCCCACCGCGCATGCGGTCGCTGCGCTGGCGCAAGGCAAGCCCAAGTGGAGCGACGAGCGCGCGCTGGCAGCGCTGCTGCAGGCGCAGCGCGACGACGGCGGCTGGGGCGCCGGTCGCGCGTCCACATTCGAGGAAACCGCCTATGCGCTGTTCGCGTTGCGCGTGATGGACGGGAGCGAAGAACCGACAGGGCGCCGGCGCATCGCGCATGCGGTCGCGCGTGCGCTGGGGTGGATGCTCGCCCGCCATGCGGCGCATGCATTGCCGCAGACGCCGCTGTGGATCGGCAAGGAACTGTATTGCCCCACCCGAGTCGTGCGCGTGGCCGAACTCGCCGGGTTATGGCTGGCGCTTCGTTGGGGACGGCATGTCCTGGCCGAAGGAGCAGGAGCGGCGCCATGATCCAGACCGAACGCGCGCTGCAGCAGGTGCTGGAGTGGGGGTCTTCCCTGACCGGGTTCGCCGACGAGCATGCCGCGGAAGCGGTCAGGGGCGGCCAGTACATCCTGCAGCGCATACACCCGAGCCTGCGCGACACCAGCGCCTGCACCGGCCGCGATCCGCAGGACGAAACGCTGATCGTGGCGTTCTATCGCGAACTGGCGCTGCTGTTCTGGCTCGACGATTGCAACGACCTCGGCCTGATCGCGCCGGAGCAGCTCGCCGCGGTGGAGCAGGCGCTGGGGCAGGGCGAGCCGTGCGCGCTCCCCGGATTCGAGGGCTGCGCTGCGCTGCGCGCTTCGCTGGCCGCGCTTGCCTACGATCGTCGCGACTACGCTCAGCTTCTCGACGATACTCGGTGCTACTGCGCGGCGCTGCGCGCCGGACAGGCGCAGGCGGCAGGGGCGCACCGCTGGTCCTACGCCGAGTACCTGCACAACGGCATCAATTCGATGGCCTACGCGAACGTGTTCTGTTGCCTGTCCTTGCTATGGGGGCTGGACATGGCGACCTTGCGCGCGCGTCCGGCGTTTCGCCAGGTCCTGCGGCTCATCTCCGCGATAGGGCGCCTGCAGAACGATCTGCATGGACGCGACAAGGACAGGTCGGCCGGCGAGGCCGACAACGCGGCGATCCTGCTGCTGCAGCGCTATCCGGCTATGCCTGTGGTGGAGTTCCTCAACGACGAGCTGGCCGGCCATACGCGCATGCTGCACCGGGTGATGGCGGAAGAACGCTTTCCCGCGCCGTGGGGACCGTTGATCGAGGCGATGGCGGCCATCAGCGCGCAGTACTACCAGACCTCGACCATCCGCTACCGCAGCGACGCTGCGGGGGGAGACCAGCGTGCGCCGGCCTAAACGCGCGGGAGGCGGCGGCGTGCGCCGCGCTGCTGCCAATGGGGACGCGTCGAACACATATGGTGGGATGCTGTGGACCAACAAGTGACGATGGTCCATCGTGCGGATGGTTTGCCGAAACATCCATCGCCCGCTATTGAAGACGCGTGTTCGACACACCCATGCCAATGTGGATCTCACACGGACGACTTCTTCTTTGTCTGACATTTGCAACAACCTCATTCCGGCACACTGATGCCGTAGGGGCCGACCACCCAATCAGCCTCCGAGCGCGCTGAGATCGTCAAATCCAATCGAGGATGACGAAGTTGCCTGTGTTTTTGACGTTCAGCCCTTCAGCCTCGAAATCCGCACTTGCTGATGTGCCTGATGGCGGCGAGGTCCATCAAGTCACCACGATTAGTGGAGACCAGATCGAAGACTGCCTGCGCGGCTGGAAAAGTCTGACAAGTCGGAGACTTGTGGCATCGCTGTTCTAAGTTCACGGGATGCATCGGCGTCGGGCCGGGTGAACCAGGTCCTGTTCAAGGAAATCGCCCAGCACCGATGTGGTAGCTTCGGGAAGCATAGTTGGCAGGAGCGGGAAGCGCTCGTACAACCAGTGGGGAACCAAGTTGGTGAGAGCCCCGCCGCGGAGGTGTGGCTCGCTCCTGGGCTCGATGACGTCTGCCGGTCCGAATCCTGCCGCGCTGCAGGAGCCAAGCTCACGATTGGCACTTGCCGAAGAAAGCGCCTCTGTGCAAGACAATTGGTCCCAGAAGCCCAAAGGGAACCCACTGTGACAGCCTCTCTTGATGGCGAAATTCGCGACGGCAACCATCATTTGCAGGTCCGCATATATTTCGAAGATACCGACGCTGGCCAGATTGTTTATCACGCGAATTTCTTGCGCTTCATGGAACGCGGCAGAACGAATTACTTGCGCCTGCTCGGAACCAATCAGCAAGCGCTCCTCGAAGCAACGGCGAACGATGCGCCCGGCTTTTCCTTCGTTGTCCGTTCGATGACAATCGATTTTCTAAAGCCGGCAGTCCTGGACGACCTGCTTGACGTGATCACGATCCCGCAAGAGGTAAGGGGCGCGTCAATTGCTTTGCTGCAGGAATGCAGGCGAGGTGACGATCTCCTAGTCACGGCGCGTGTACGCGTGGCGTTTATTTCGGGCGGAAAGGCCCGACGCATCCCCACGTCGCTGCGGCTCGCCGTCGAAGGGCATAGGTAAGCTCTCCTTTATTCACGCTATGACCTTCCAGCGCCCTAATGAAATCGAAGGGTTAGCGTTCTGTTGCGATATCGTCAAACCAGTGTTCTCCGGCATCGTCTATCACGCCAATTATCTGCGCTACATGGAGCGTGGCCGCACCAATCACCTCCGGCTGATGGGCGCCGAGCAGCAGGCGCTGTTCGATCAGGTGGAGACGGAAGGCGCAGGCTTCGCCTTCGTCGTGCGCTCGATGCATCTGGATTTCCTGAAACCCGCGCGGATGGACGACGTGCTCGATGTCGTGACCTGGCCGGTCGCGGTGAAGGGCGCCTCGATCATGCTGGCGCAGGAAGTGCGGCGCGGCGGGGAAGTTCTGGTGAAGGCCGAGGTCCGCGTCGCCTTCATCAGCGGCGGCCGCGCGCAGCCGATCCCGAAATCGATCCGCGCGTTGATGAAGGCCGATCTGATTTCGTGATCGCCCGATAAGTGATCGCCCGATTTGTGATGGTCTATCGACTCCAGCAGTTGGGGCGATAGATTGCGGCCCCGACCAACCGATGAGGCCATCATGTCGCGCCCGCCGCTTCCGCCCTTCACCCGTGAGACCGCCGCGCAGAAGGCCCGCATGGCCGAGGACGCCTGGAATTCACGCGACCCGGTGCGCGTCTCGCTCGCCTATACCGAGGATAGCCGCTGGCGCAATCGCTCTGAGGTCTTTCAGGGCCGCGAGGCCATCGTCGCCTTCCTCACCCGCAAATGGGAGAAGGAGCAGGACTACCGCCTGATCAAGGACCTCTGGGCCTTCGACGAGAACCGCATTGCCGTGCGCTTCCAGTACGAATGGCACGACGCGGGCGGACAGTGGTATCGCTCCTACGGCAACGAGCAGTGGGAGTTCGACGAGCACGGCTTGATGAAGCGGCGCGAGGCGTCGATCAACGATATCGCGATTGCGGAGAAGGATCGCCGGTTTCACTGGACCGCGCCCGGGCCGCGGCCCGCGGATGTGCCGGGATTGGGAACGGATCCGTTTTGATGTTAGCGAGATAGCGCGGCGGGCGCGCTGCACCCTCTCCCCTGTGGGAGAGGGTGGCTCGCCGCATGGCGGCGATACGGTGAGGGGTCTCTCTCAGCGAGTCCGGAATCGTAGGGTGGGCAAAGGCGCACTTGCACCGTGCCCACGTCGTCTCGCCAAACACGCAGGATGTGGGCACGCTTCGCTTTGCCCACCCTACCGCACTGAGTTTATCGAAGCCGGTGCTGCTTCACCCTCTCCCACAAGGGGAGAAGGGAAGAATCTACGTGGCGACGATTGCGAACTACGTGCGCCTTGCCAAAAACCGCGTGATCGCCCCACCGAGCTTCGCATTATCCATCGGCTCGGTCAGCGATGCGCGTGCCGTCGCCACCACGTCGTCCGGCGCCTTGCCGTCGCGGAGATCGCAGCACACCTGCGCGAACGCCACGTCGAACTCCGGATGCGGCTGCACGGTCAGCGTGGTGCCGTTGGCGTAGAGCAGACCGGCATGCGGGGTAAAGTCGGACGAGAGGATCGTCAGCGCATCGTTCGGCGGCTCGATCACCTGGTCCTGATGCGAGGCGGCGATGGCAACCTCCTCGCCCTCGACGACGCCGTTCTCCGGCAGCACCTGATAGACGTGCCGGCCGATGCCCCAGCCCTTCTCGGATTTGCGCACGGTGCCGCCGAGCGCCTGCGCGATCAGCTGATGGCCGAAGCAGATGCCGACCATCGGCGTCTTGTTGGCGTAAGCGGTGCGGACGAAATCCTCCAGCGGCGCGATCCAGTCGAGCCCGTCATAGACGCCGGCCGCCGCGCCGGTGATCAGCACGGCCTCGAGCTTGCCCGGATCAGG
Source organism: Bradyrhizobium sp. WSM2793 (assembly GCF_000379585.1). NCBI lineage: Bacteria > Pseudomonadati > Pseudomonadota > Alphaproteobacteria > Hyphomicrobiales > Nitrobacteraceae > Bradyrhizobium > Bradyrhizobium sp. WSM2793. Next base: position 48,285 of record NZ_KB902776.1, read on the forward strand.
AAGCGCGTCGCCATTCGGGATGCTGACGACGTCCACCGTAGCCGTCGGGTCCTCGGTGCGGACCATGCGTTCGAACATGTCCGGGAACGATCCGTGCTGCTCCCGATATTTTTGCGGAACCTGCCCGGTCTCGATGATCGTGATGCGTGCCATGTGCCCCCGGAAGGTTGGGAAGCTCAGTCGCTTTCTGCCCGATATTGCTGGTGTGACGCTGTACGCTCCAGCAGTGCGCTTTCCTTGCGGACCTCGTTGAGAAAGGCCTTGGCGAGGCGCGACAGCGGCTCGGCCTCCGACCATAGCATATAGGCGACCGCGTGCGTCGTCGGCGTGAACGGGCGGACGACGAGGCCGCTGCCGCCGTTCTGTCGCGGCGAGTAGGGATCGACCACGGCGGCGCCGACGCCGGCGGCAGCCAGCACGCAGGCCGTGTTGCAGTAGCGCACCTCGACGGTCGGCCGAAACGGCGCGCCGGCGCGGGCAAAACTGTCGCGCACGGCTTCACCCAGCCGCGTGCCGCGTTCGAGCCCGATGAAAGGCAGGCCGGACAAATCCGAAGCCGAGATCACGGGCCTTTCTGCGAGCGGGTGCTGCGGCGGCAATACGCATACCATCTCGCCGGTATGCACCACCTCGTGCGCGATGCCGGGATGATGCGTCAGGCCGAGCGCGAAGCCGAGTTCGGCGACGCGGCTGAGCACGCCCTCGATGATGCCCTCGTAGCGGCGCACGTCGAAGAACACGCGCGTCTCCGGGCGCCGTCGCAGGAATCCTGAGAGCGCGGAGGGAATGATGCTGTAGGCGAGCGGCGGCGTCGCCACGATGGCAAGATGCCCGGACCGGTTCTCGCGCAAATCGCGCACGCGGTTCTCGAGTTTCGCGTGCAGCGCGAAGATCGCCTCGCTCTCCTTGTACAGCGCCATCGCTTCCGCGGTCGGAAACAGCCGGTTGTTGACACGCTCGAACAAGGCGAAGCCCGCCTGCGCCTCCATCGTCTTCAGCGCATTGCTGACCGCGGGTTGCGACAGCGCCAGCTCGTCCGCGGCGGCGACCGTGGTGCGATGGCGGATGACGGCGCGCAGGATTTCGAGCTGACGCAGGTTCATATCACTGCCGATTATACTAAGGGCCAAAACATCATAGCAGAACGAATTGATTTTGCAGCCCCGCTCGCCCGTAATGGCAGCGGATTTGCACGTCGCATCAAAGGGTTCATTCGCCCATTGAGGCAGCACTGCGCACAGATTGGAGGCAATCTTGGTTCGTGTCCTTCGCGCCGCCGCCGCTCAAATGGGGCCGACGCAAAAAGCCGATACGCGCGAGCATACGCTGTCGCGGATGCTTGCATTGCTGGAGGAGGCGGCCGGCCGCGGCGCCAGCCTCGTAGTGTTCCCCGAGCTTGCCTTCACCACCTTCTTCCCGCGCTGGCTGCTCGAAGGCGAGGCGCTCGACCGCTATTTCGAGCGCGGAATGCCGAACCCTGCGGTGGCAAAATTGTTCGATCGTGCGCGGGCGCTGCGCGTCGGCTTCTATGTCGGTTATGCCGAGCAAACCGCGGACGGCCGCCGCTACAATTGCGCGATCCTGGTCGATCGCGACGGCGAGATCTTGGGCCGCTATCGCAAAGTTCACCTGCCGGGTTCGGTGGAGCCGCGGCCGGGCGCACGCTACCAGCAGCTCGAGAAACGTTATTTCGAATATGGCGATCTCGGCTTTCCCGCCTTCCGCGCCGGCTCGGCCTGGGCCCACGCCATCATGGGCATGATGATCTGCAACGATCGGCGCTGGCCGGAATCCTGGCGCGTGCTCGGTCTGCAGGGCGTCGAGCTCGTCTGCATCGGCTACAATTCGGCGGCCTACGATCCCAATGGCGGCACCACCGAAGACGGCGCCCTGCGCACCTTCCACTCGACGCTGGTGACACAGGCCAACGCCTACATGAACGCGACCTGGGCGATCTCGGTGGCGAAGGCGGGCGAGGAGGACGGCTCCGGACTGATCGGCGGCTCCTGCATCGTCGATCCCAATGGGCGCATCGTCGCGCAGGCGCAGACGCTCGCCGATGAAGTGATCGTCGCCGACATCGATCTCGATCTGTGCCGCCAGGGCAAGGACAAGATGTTCAACTTCGCCGCCCACCGGCGGCCGGAGCAATACAGGGTGATCACTGAACGTGCCGGCGTCATCGAGCCGGCCGTTCTCGACGCGGATTGATTTCAAACGGCCGGTCGCGGCGCCAGCCAAAGGAGCTGACATGACACGCCTTTCGCATTTCCTCGCCCTTGCAACCCTGGTTGCCGCGACGTCGGCACAGGCGGCCGAGCTTCCGGCGGAGATCAAGCAGGCGGGCACGCTGAAGCTCACGGTCAACTCCACCTACGCGCCGATGGAATACCGCGATCCCGCGACCAATGAGCTCGTCGGGCTCGATATCGATCTGGCGAACGAGCTCGCCAAGCGGCTCGGCGGCCTCAAGATCGTCTGGAGCGAGACGCCGTTCGCCGAGCTGATCCCCTCGCTTCAGACCAAGCGCGCAGATTTCATCATCTCCGGCATCTCGGACCGCGCCTCGCGGCGCGAGACCGCCGATTTCGTCGATTACCTCGCCACCGGCCCGCAGTTCTTCGTGATGGCGGACAATGCGGCCAAGGACGCGACCGATCTCTGCGGCAAGAAGGTCGGCACCACCCGGAGCACCAGCTTCCCGGTCGAGATCGAGAAGTGGAGCAAGCAGAATTGCGAGCCGGCCGGCAAACCTGCCATCCAGTATGTCCCCGGCGAGAACTCGATCGACGTCCGCAACCAGCTCAAGCAAGGCCGCATCGACGCCGCCGTGCAGGGCAGCGAGACGCTGCCTTACGCGCAAACGCAGGAGCCCGGAAAATACCGCGTCGTCGGCGAGCCCTTCGCCAAAGGTTACCAAGGCATCATGTTCCGCAAGGACGATGCTGCCTTGCGCGAAGTCGTGACGGAGAAGCTCGCCGCCATGATCGCCGACGGTGCCTACAAGGCGGTTCTCGACAAATGGGGCTTAGGTGCGAACGCTGTGGCCCAGCCCATGCTCAACGCGGCGCCGCAATGAAGCCGGCGCCGGCACTCGCGGAAGGTTTCCCCGATCTGTCGGGGCTGAGCATCGCGCGCGAGCCGCATTGGTTTCGCTGGCTCAGCGCCGCGCTGATCATTCTCGTGCTTGCGGCCATTGCGCGCGCGTTTGCGAACGGGCAGATCGAATGGTCCTATGTCAGCCGCTTCCTGACCGCAAAAGTCATCCTCGAAGGCATCGTCAACACCATGGTGATGGCGGTGCTGGCGATGGCGCTCGGCATCGTGCTCGGAATCGTCGTGGCGATCATGCGGCTGTCGCCCAATCCGGTGCTGAAGACGGTCGCCGCCGGCTACACCTGGCTGTTCCGCGGCACGCCGCTGATCCTGCAACTCTTGCTGTGGTTCAACCTCGCGCTGGTGTTTCCAACCATCGGCATTCCCGGCCTGTGGAGCGCGCGCGCCGTCGACGTCATGACGCCCTTCCTTGCCGCGCTGCTCGGGCTCGGCATCAACCAGGGTGCCTACACCTCCGAGGTGATGCGCGCGGGGATGTTGTCGGTCGACATCGGGCAGTATGAGGCGGCGCAGGCGATCGGCATGGGACGGCTGCGCGCGCTGCGCCGCATCGTGCTGCCGCAGGCGATGCGGGTGGTGATCCCGCCGCTCGGCAACGAGTTCATCGGCATGGTAAAGGCGACGTCGCTGGCGAGCGTGATCCAGTATCCGGAACTGCTGCATAACGCCGAAAACATCTATTACGCCAATTCCCGCGTGATCGAGCTCTTGATCGTCGCCGGGCTCTGGTACCTGCTCGTGGTCTCGATCCTGACCCCGCTCCAGATGCTGCTCGAACGCCGTTTTGCGCGCGGCACATTGCGGCTCGCGCGATGACAAAGCCCCTCGTCGCGATCCGCTCCGTCGCCAAGAATTTTGGCGAATTCCAGGCTCTCAAAAGCGTCTCGCTCGACGTCTGGCCCGGCGAGGTGATGTGCCTGATCGGCGCCTCCGGCTCGGGCAAGACCACGCTGCTCCGCTGCATCAACCAGCTGGCCACGATCGATGCCGGCGGCATCTGGCTCGACGGCGAGCTGCTCGGGGTGCGCCAGCAAAGCGGGCGGCTGCATCGGCTCAGCGAACGTGAGATCGGGCGGCAGCGGCTGAAGACCGGTATGGTGTTCCAGCGCTTCAATTTGTTTCCGCACAAGACCGCGCTGGAGAACATCACCGAAGGCCCGCTCCAGGTGCAGGGCCGCAAGCCCGATGATGTGCGCACTGAAGCGCTCGAGCTGCTCCGCCGCGTCGGTTTGTCCGCGAAGGCGGACTGGTATCCCGCCCAGCTCTCCGGCGGCCAGCAGCAGCGTGTCGCGATCGCGCGGGCGCTGGCGATGAAGCCGATGCTGATGCTCTTTGATGAACCGACCAGCGCGCTCGATCCCGAGCTCGTCGGCGAGGTGCTTGCCGTCATGAAGGAGCTGGCGCGGAGCGGCATGACCATGATGGTGGTGACGCACGAGCTCGGCTTCGCGCGCGAGGTCGCCGACCGCGTCGTCTACATGGACCAGGGCGCGATCGTCGAACAGGGCCGCGCATCGGACGTGTTGGGCGCCCCGCGCGAGGAGCGTACCAGGGCATTTCTTTCGGCTGTGATCTGAACGGGAGCGTGTTGATGAAAAGATTTTTGGTTGCGGCGGTGTTCCTCGGCGTCATCAGTTTGCCCGCGATGGCGATCGATCTGCCCGCGGAGATCGCCAAGCGGGGCAGCATCAAGGTGGCGCTGGTGCCGAACTATCCGCCGATGGAGTTCCGCGATCCCGCGACCAATGCGCTGTCCGGCTTCGACATCGATCTCGGCGAAGCCATCGGCCGCAAGCTCGGCGTCAAGATCGAATGGACCGAGACCAGCTTCGCCGAGTTCATGCCGTCGATCTCGACCGGGCGCGTGGACGCCATCCTGTCCGGCTTCACCGACTATGCCAGCCGGCACGAGATCGCGTCCTTCGTCGATTATCTGCGCAGCGGTCCGCAGTTCTTCGTGCAGCAGTCGCGCAAGGCGGAGTTCAAGGACGCCGCATCACTCTGCGGCAAGAAGGTTGGCGCCAGTCGCCGCACCATGTTCCCGGCGCAGATTGCGGCGTGGAGCGAAAAGAATTGCGGCAGCAGTCCGATTCAGTTCGTCGGCACCGACGGCTCGGCCGACGCCCGCACCCAGCTGAGGCAAGGCCGCATCGATGCCGCCGCCCAGGGCAACGAGACGCTGCCCTACATCATGGATCTCGAGCCCGGCACCTATGCAACGGTGGGCGAGCCCATCGCACAGCAATTCACCGGCATCGCCCTGCCGGTCAAGGAAAAGGCTTTGCAGCAGGCCATGCTGGAGGCGGTCGACGCGCTGATCGCCGACGGCACCTACAAGACCCTGCTTGCCAAGTGGAAACTCACCGACAACGGATTAGAGAAGGCGACCATCAATGCTGGACAGTAAGGCACTCCAGAGCATCCCGCTCGTCCCGGCCAACACCGCAGATCCCGCGCCGGACTATCCGTGGCCGAAGCCGTACACCTCGGCGATGTTCCTGTCGTTCGACGTGGACGCCGAGAGCGCGTGGACCAGCAAGGACGCAGTGCACGCCCAGCGGCTCATCACCATGAGCTATGGCGGTTATGAAGCGCGCGTTGGCACGCCAAAACTGCTGGAGCTGCTCGACCAGCTCGATCTCAAGGCCACTTTCTTCACCACGGGATGGTCGGTCGATGCGCATCCCGCGATGGCCGAGTCCATCCTCAAGGCCGGTCACGAGATCGGACATCACGGCTATCATCATCTGCTGCCCGATCCCGGCGATCCCTGGATCGAGGAGGAGCTTGAGCGCGGTTTCGAGGCGCTGAAGCGCCGGCTTGGCGTCAAGCCGACCGGCTATCGCGCGCCGTACGGCGAGTTCACCGAGGAGCTGCGCGTCGCGCTGGTGCGCCACGGCATCGTCTACACCTCCTCGTTCCGCGACGACGTCAGGCCCTATCGCCATCGTCTCGCCGACGGCAAGCCCGGCACGATCGAGCTGCCGGTCACCGCGAGCTATGACGATTGGATGCACGGTCTCTCCGCGCGCTTCAGCCCGCGCTCGATCTTCCCCAAGGAACATGTGCTCTCGATCTGGAAGGACGAGCTCGACGAGGTCCGCGACTGGGGCGCGATGGTGACGACGGTGCTGCATCCGCAGTGCAGCGGCCGCCCGATGCGGCTGCGGCTGCTGCGCGAATTTCTGACTTACGCAAAGTCGTGCCCGGATGTCTGGATCACCACCGGCGAGAAGATCGCGGAGAATTTTTTGCGCCACGAGGCCGGTAACCGCTAGGGAGCGCCATGACCCGTATCCTCGTCATCAACCCGAACTCCTCGGCCTCGGTAACGGCGGCGATCGACGAGGCGGTCGCGCCGCTGCGGATCGCCGGCGGGCCTGAGATCGAAGTGATCGGCCTCGCCGAGGGGCCGCCGGGCATCAGCTCGCAGCATGACGCCGATAGCGTCGTGATGCCGCTGGTGAACCGTGTGTCGCGCGACAAGGCCGATGCCTTCGTGCTCGCCTGCTTCAGCGATCCCGGCCTGCATGCGGTGCGCGAGGCGGCCGGCGGTCGTCCCGTGATGGGCATCGCCGAATGCGGCATCTTTCGCGCGCTGATGCTGGGTGAACGTTTTGGCATCATCGCGCTGTCGCCGTCGAGCATCCGGCGCCAGCAACGGATGGTGCGGCTGATGGGCGTCGACGGCCGCTATGCCGGAAGCTGGTCGGTCGGCGCGAGCGCAGCCGAGACCGCAGTTGCAGATATCCGGGGACGGTTGATCGACGCCGGCCGCGCGCTGGTCACGCAATGCCGCGCCGATGTCGTGGTGATGGGCTGCGCCGGCATGGCCTCGCACCGCGCGGCAATTGCGGAGGCGATTGGCGTGCCCGTGGTCGAGCCGGCGCAGCAAGCGGTCGCCGCTGCGATCGGCGCGGTCTTGCTCAACACGTAGAGCGCAATTATGGGACCCCGCTTTTGTGACATCGCTCAGGCTACGCGCTCGCTGCAACCTCTCCCGCTTGCGGGGGAGGTCGACGCGCGAGGCGCGGCGGGTGGGGGCTCTTTCCTCTCGGGGTCATCGCCTGCGGAGACACCCCCACCCCAGCCCTCCCCCGCAAGCGGGAGAGGGAGCAAACTGCCGTTGCGGCAGCCTATGACTACAATTAGGAGCCTCTCGCAATGCCTCTCTCTCGCCGCTCGCTCCTCAAGGCTGCTGCAGCCCTGCCGGCGCTTTCGCTGCCGGGCATCGTGCGCGCCGAATCCCAATCGACGCTGCGCTTCATCCCCGTGATCGATCTGGCCTTTGTCGATCCCATCTACTCGACCGCGCAGGTGTCGCGGAACCACGGCTTCATGGTCTACGACACGCTCTATGGCATGAGCGCCTCGCTCCAGGTCTCGCCGCAGATGCTGTCGGGTCATGTCATTTCCGGTGACGGGCTGCAGTGGGACCTCAGCTTGCGCGACGGCCTGTTCTGGCACGATGGCGAACGCGTGCTCGCGCGCGACTGCGTGGCGAGCATCCGCCGCTGGGCCGCACGCGATGGTTTTGGCGGTGAGCTCATGGAGGCGACCGACGAGCTGTCCGCCGCCGACGACCGCATCATCCGCTTCCGTCTCAAGCGTCCGTTCCCGCTGCTGCCGCAGGCGCTCGGCAAGGCCGCAATCAATGCCTGCTTCATGATGCCGGAGCGGCTGGCGAGCCAGGATCCGTTCAAGCCGCTGACCGAGGTGATCGGCAGCGGCCCGTTCCGCTACCTCGCTGACGAGCGCGTGCAGGGGGCGCGCAACGCCTACGCCAAATTCGAGCGCTATCAGCCGCGAACCGACGGCAAGCCGGATTGGACCGCGGGTCCGAAGATCGTGCACTATGATCGCGTGGTCTGGACCACCACGCCCGACGCCGGCACCGGCGTCGCTGCGCTGCAGACCGGCGAGCAGGATTGGCAGGAGACCACCCCGCACGATCTGCTCCCGATCATCAAGGCCGCCGGTGACATCGAGACGCGCATCCTCGATCCCCGTGGTTACGCCTGCATGCTGCGCCTCAATCACCTGCAGCCGCCGTTCGACAATCCCGCCATCCGCCGCGCACTGCTCGGCGCGATCGACCAGTCCGCGTTCATGACGGCGGTGGCCGGCGTCGATCCCGCCTTCCAGGTCTCGCCGATCGGCTACTTCGCGCCTGATACCCCCATGGCGAGCGAGGTCGGGCTCGATGTGTTCCGCGGTCCGCGCGACTACGCCAAGGTGAAGGCCGACCTGAAGGCGGCCGGCTACAATGGCGAGAAGATCGTGGTGCTCGTGCCCACCAATTCGCTGGCGCAGAAGCCGCTCGGCGAGATCGCGGTCGATAGCTTGCGCAAGGCCGGCATGAACGTCGAATATGCCGGGCTCGACTTCGCCGTCGTGTTGCAGCGCCAGCTCAAGAAGGACCCGATCGGGCAGGGCGGCTGGAGTGCGGCGGTCGGCAATTGGCAGGGCATCGACTGGCTCAACCCGGCCGGCAACACCAACATCCGCGGCGAAGGCAAGGTCGCCGGCTGGTATGCGAGCGAGAGGATGGGGCCCTTGCGCAGCCAGTGGCTGGCGGCGTCCGAGCTCGCCGAGCAGCAGCGCATCTGCCGTCAGGTCCAGGCGGTCGCGTTCGAGGAGATTCCCTACATCCCGATCGGCCTGTACAAGCAGCCGACCGCCTATCGCAAAGCCATCACCGGCATTCTCGACGGCACCGCCGTGTTCTGGAACGTACGCCCCGCATGAGCACCACAGCAATCTTCGGCAGCTATGTGCTGTCACGGAAAGACGGCGCGCAGGATGTGCTGCGCGACCATTGGGTCCTGGTCGAAGGCAAGAAGATCGCTGCGGTCACGCGCGACAAGCCGCGTGCCGATGAGGTCTACGACCGCCCCGGCCGCTTCGTGCTGCCGGGCCTGCTCAACCTGCACAATCACTGCTTCAGCGAGGCGGTAGCGCGCAGCCACACCGAGGACGGCAACGGCCGCAAGAACAACCAGAGCATCGTCTACACGGTGCTGTTGCCGCTGACCAAGCGTGGCGCCGATCTGCTGTCGGCGGAAGAACGTATGGCGGTGGCGCGGCTCGGCATCCTCCAACTGCTCAAGGGCGGCGCCACCACGGTGATGGAGCCGTTCCGGAATTCGATTCCGGAGATGTTCGACGCCGCCGAGGAGATGGGCATCCGGTTCTATGGTGCGCCCTATTTGTTCTCGACGTCCGACGCCAAGGCGGGCCCTGACGGCGTGGTGCGCTATTCCGGCGATGACGGTGCCGCCGACATGGCGACATGGGATGCGCTCTACCAGCGCTGGAACAAGCGCGGCGACGGCCGCATCGGCCTCGCCATGAGCCCGCACGCCACCGACACCTGCGGCCCCGATCTGCTCAAAGCCTGCGCCGCGCGAGCGCGCGAGCTCGGCGTTCCCATCACGACGCATATGGCGCAGAGCCGCGCCGAGGTCGAGACCATCGGCAAGCGTTATGGCGGCCGCACGCCGGCGCAATATCTGGATTGGCTCGGCCTGCTCGCGTCCGATTTGATGGCGGCGCACTGCATGTTCAGCACCGACGACGATCTCAAGCTGATGGCCGCGCGCGGCATGACCGTGCTGAACTGCCCGCGCGTGTTCGCGCGCGCCGGCGTCACCGCGGCCTTCAGCCGGTTCGCCGAGCATGGCGTGCGCACCGTGGTCGGCACCGACGGCTACAACATGGACCTGCTCGGCGAGCTGAATGCCGCGTCGATGATCTCCAAGATCACCTCGGCGCGTCCCGACGTCGCCAATTCGCCGCAGCTGATCGAGGCGAACACGGCGGTCGCCGCCGACGTCATCAGGCGGCCTGATCTCGGTCGGATCGAGCCGGGTGCAACCGCCGATCTGACCGTGGTCGATCTCACCCACCCGCATCTCCAGCCGCTGTTCGATCCCCGCCGCGCGCTGATCGCGCTCGCCAACCGCGCCAATATCGATCAGGTGATCGTCGATGGCCGCGTGCTGATCGATGCCGGCCGCTATCTCGGCGTCGACGAAGCGGCGATCACCGCAGCAGGCGGCGCTGCGATCGGCAAGATCTGGGATCTGCCGGAAGCGCAGGCGGCGTTCAACGGCTGAGACCAGCGCCGCCCTCGAACTCCATCAGCGCCTTGCGCATGGTCTCCACCAGATCCAGCGCCACCGGCGACGGACTGCGCTGCGCCGGGAAAACAGCCGAGAATTCGAAGTCGATGCGCGGCAGGAAGCGCCGCACGACGACGCCGCGCGTGGCAAATTCCTGCGCGGTGAAGGGATCGCAGATCGAGACCCCGAGCCCGGATGACACCATCCCGCACATGATCTCCGACAGCGTGGTCTCCACCCGCAACACGCGGCGGACGTCGCTGCGGTGAAAGACCTGGTCGACGAGGTGCCGGCTCGACGATCCCGCCGACAGCGAGATGAACGTCTCACCCTCGAAATCGCGCGGCTCCAGCACTTCTTTCTCCGCGAGGCGATGTCCGGTCGGCAGCACCGCGACGCGCGCCAGCGCCGGCAGCCGCAGGCTCGGCAGGCCGGAATGGGCAATCGGCACCTCGGCGAAGCCGATGTCGCATTGATTGTTCAAAACCCAGTCGACCACAATCGGCGAGATCACTCCGAAGAAGGCCAGGTTGAGGTTGGGCCGTTCCATCAGGAAGTGCCCGGCAAGCCGCGGCAGATAGCCGTTCGCCAGCGCCGGCAGCGCGGCGATGCGCAGCGAGCCGGTGCGGCGTCCCCGGATTTCTTCGGCCGCAGCCGTGATGCGTTCGAGACCGACGAAGGACCGTTCGACTTCGGTGTAGAGCGCCATTGCCGCGGCGGTCGGCACGAGGCCGGTGCCGCGCCGCTCGAACAGCTCCATCTTCAACAGCGCCTGAAAGTCGCGCAGCAACCGGCTGACAGCCGGCTGCGTCACCACCATCAGCTTCGCGGCCTCGGTGACGCTGCCGGTCAGCATGGTCGCGCGGAAGGCTTCCACCTGCCGCGAATTGATCCGCGCCATTCCAAACATACATAACATTTAGGCATACAGAGGTTGCCATTATTCATTGGACGATGGAAGTATAGGTTGCGATCTTTTTCATCAGGACTGGAGACAGCCCGCTTTTTCGGCAGATTGGAGGGGTTCAAGCCTCCAGATCGCGCCAAAACCCGCCGAATGGGCGCCGGAGCCCTGTTTGGAGACGGGATTGCGCGGAAGGAAATGCGGAAGAGGCTTCAGCCAGCGAGACTCGTCGGCACGTCACCTCATTCCGGTATGGAGATCGGTCCACATGAAGACTCTTCGCCTTCTGACCGCGGTCAGCATCGCAGCGCTCATTGCCGCCCCCTCAGTCGCTTCGGCCCAGCAAAAGACGCTCTACGTCGCCGGCTATGGCGGCTCGTTCGAGAAGACGATCCGCGATGAGGTGATCCCTGCCTTCGAGAAGGAGAACGGCGTCAAGGTCGAATACGTTGCCGGCAACTCCACCGACACGCTGGCAAAACTCCAGGCGCAGAAGGGCAACCAGCAGATCGACGTCGCCATCGTCGATGACGGCCCGATGTACCAGGCGATTCAGCTCGGCTTCTGCGGCAAGCTCGAGGGGCTGCCGGCCGATCTCTACGACACCGCGCGCTTCAAGGACGATCGTGCCGTCGCGATCGGCATCGTCGCGACCGGGCTGATGTACAACACCAAGGTGTTCAAGGAGAAAGGCTGGGCGCCACCGACCTCCTGGAACGACCTGAAGGACACGAAATACGCAAAGCAACTCGTGATCCCGCCGATCAACAACACCTACGGTCTCGAAGCGCTGGTGATGCTGTCGAAGATGAACGGCGGCGGCGAGACCAATGTCGATTCCGGCTTCAAGATCTTCAAGGAACAGATCAATCCGAACGTGCTCGCCTACGAGCCGTCGCCGGGCAAGATGACCGAGCTGTTCCAGTCCGGCCAGGCCGTGATCGCAGTGTGGGGCACCGGCCGCGTGCAGAGCTTTGCCAACACCGGCTTCCCTGTCGACTTCGTCTACCCGAAGGAAGGTGCCGCGACGCTGCTGACGACGGCCTGTCCGATCACCAAGCCCAACGCCTCGCCGCTGGCAGCAAGCTTCGTCAAGATGCTGCTCGACCCCAAGATCCAGCTCGTGATGCTGAAGGATTACGGCTACGGCCCGGTGCTGAAGTCGCTGGTGATCCCGCCCGAGCTCGGAAAGATGGCGCCGATCGGCGAGCGTGCGGCCAAGCTCTATAATCCGGACTGGACCGTCATCAACGAGAAGCGCGAGGAGTGGACCAAGCGCTGGAATCGCGAGGTCGAGCGTTGATCTGATCGTTCGCGGAGACAGCGTATGGCCTATCTCGAGCTCGATCGGGTCGCCAAGCAATTCGGGGCGCAGACTGTAGTCGACGACTTCAGTCTCGCCGTGAGGAAGGGGGAGTTCATCTCCTTCCTCGGCCCCTCCGGCTGCGGCAAGACCACGACGTTGCAGATGATCGCGGGCTTCCTCGATCCCACCCGCGGCGCCATCCGCCTCGAGGGCAAGGACCTGACTGCGATCCATCCGGCCAAGCGTGGCCTCGGCATCGTGTTCCAGAGCTACGCGCTGTTTCCGCACATGACGGCGGCGGAGAACGTCGCCTTCGGTCTCGAGATGCGCAACGTGCCGCGCACTGAACGAGCCGAGCGCGTTCGTGCCGCGCTCGCGATGGTCGGCCTTGCCGGCTTTGAGGACCGTCATCCCCGCCGCATGTCCGGCGGCCAGCAGCAGCGCGTGGCACTCGCCCGCGCGCTGGTGATCAAGCCGAGCGTGCTCTTGCTCGACGAGCCGCTGTCCAATCTCGACGCAAAACTGCGCGAGGAGATGCAGATCGAGCTGCGCCAGATCCAGCGCACCATCGGCACCACCACGATCCTCGTGACCCATGACCAGAACGAGGCGATGTCGCTGTCCGACCGCATCGTGGTGATGAGCCAGGGCAAGATCGAGCAGATCGGCACGCCGCAGGAGACCTATGAGAAGCCGGCCTCGGCCTTCGTCTCGCAATTTCTCGGCAAGACCAACGATTTTGCCGCGGCGGTCGATCGGACCGCTACGCCAGCGCGGGTGACAGCGGGCTCCTGGAGTGCGCCGGCTCCGGCAGGCCTCAGCGGTCCCGTCACTGTCAGCATCCGCCCTGAAAGAATCGGCTTCGGCGATGCCGGCCTCAGCGCAAAGATCGTCACGCGCATCTTCCAGGGCAATCACTGGCTGTTCCAGTGCGACAGCGAATGCGGCCCCGCGATCGTGATCCGCCAGAATGACGGCACGACGCAACCAGGCGAAGGCGAGGCCGTGCGTCTCAGCTGGCGGCCCGAAGACATGAGCGTCCGCGCGAGGGCCGGCGCATGAGCGCGGTCGCCGAGGAGCGCAGCGCGCGTGCGCCGTGGGCGCTGACGGCGCCCGCCCTGATGCTGTTCGTCGGCGTGCTGCTGATTCCGCTGGCGATGACCGTGATGCTGTCGTTCCACGATTGGGGCCAGTACAAGGGCATCGAGCCGGTCTTCATCCTCAAGAACTGGCACGAGATCGCGACCGATCCCTATTACGCCGAGATGTTCTGGCGCACCTTTCGCATCGCGATCCTGACCACGCTGCTCACCGCGCTGCTCGGGGCGCCCGAAGCCTACATCCTCAATCGCATGAGCGGGCGCTGGAAGAGCTTCTTCCTGCTTGTCATTCTCGGACCGCTCTTGATCTCCGTGGTGGCGCGCACGCTGGGCTGGGCGCTGTTGTTCGGCGGCAACAACGGCCTCGTCAACAAGCTCCTGATGTCGCTTGGGGTGATGCGTTCCCCCATTCCCTTCATGTTTACCGAGACGGGCATGATCATCGCGCTCGCACATGTGATGATGCCGTTCATGGTGCTCTCGGTGTGGGCGGCGCTGCAGCGGCTTGATCCGCAGATCGAGAATGCCGCGATGTCGCTCGGCGCGGGTCCCGCCACCATCATCCGGCGCATCATCATGCCGCAGATCATGCCGGGTGTGCTGTCGGGTGCGATCATCGTGTTTTCGCTCTCGGCCAGCGCGTTTGCGACGCCCGCGATCATCGGCGGCCGCCGGCTCAAGGTCGCGGCCACGCTGGCCTATGACGAATTTCTCAACACGCTGAACTGGCCGCTGGGTGCGGCGGTCGCCACGCTCCTGCTGGTCGCGCTGGTGCTGATCGTCGTCGGCAGCAACACGCTGATTGAGCGGCGATACGCCGAGGTGTTCCGATGAGACGGAACGGCCCGCTGGCGCTGATCTTCCATACCTTCTTCGTCATCGTCATGGTGGCGCCGATCCTGGTGGTCTGTCTCGTCGCCTTCACGCCCGAAGGCTTCCTGTCACTGCCGACCAACGGCTTCTCGCTGCGCTGGTTCAGGACGATCGCGAACTATCCCGAATTCATCCACGCCTTCTGGGTCAGCCTTGGCCTCGGCGCGCTGTCATCCTTCGTCGCGCTGCTCTTCGCTGTGCCGGCGGCATTGGCGATCGCGCGCTATCGATTCCGCGGCCGTGATGCGCTGGCCGCGCTGTTCCTCTCGCCGCTGATGATCCCGCATGTCGTGCTCGGCATCGCCTTCCTGCGCTTCTTCACCTCGGCCGGCCTCGGCGGCAGTTTTGCCGCGCTGATCATCGCGCATGTCATCATCGTGTTTCCGTTCGCGCTGCGGCTGACGCTTGCGGCCGCGACGGGCATGGACCGCACGGTCGAGATAGCCGCGGTCTCGCTCGGCGCCGGCGGCTGGACGCTGTTTCGCCGCGTGACCCTGCCGCTGATCCTGCCCGGCGTCATCAGCGGCTGGGCGCTCGCCTTCATCCAGTCCTTCGACGATCTGACCATGACCGTCTTCCTCGCGGCACCCGGCACCGAGACGTTGCCGGTGCGCATGTTCCTTTATATCCAGGACAACATCGATCCGCTGGTGACGTCGGTCTCGGCCTGCGTGATCGCTGTTACCATGACCGCTCTCATTCTGCTCGACCGCTTCTACGGGCTCGACCGTGTGCTCGCCGGCAAGGGCGGCGATACGGGGCGATAGGAGAACTTATGCGAACGGATTACGACGTCGCCGTCGTCGGCGGCGGGTTGCTCGGCTCCGCGATTGCCTGGGGCCTCGGCCGGCTCGGCAAGAAGGTCGCCGTGCTCGACGAAGGCGACATCACCAAGCGCGCCTCGCGTGCGAACTTTGCGCTGGTCTGGGTGCAGAGCAAGGGGCTCGGCATGCCCGCCTATACGGTCTGGACCGTGCAGGCGTCGCAGGCGTGGGCTCGGCTTGCTTCCGAGCTGAAGCAACAGACCGGCCTTGATGTCTCGCTTCAGCAGAATGGCGGCTTCCATCTCACGCTCGGCGATGACGAGTTCGGCCAGCGAACCGAGCTGGTCAAGCGCATGCACAACCAGGCTGGTGCTGCCGACTACAAGATGGAGATGCTCTCCGCATCCGAGGTGAAGAAGTCGCTGCCGCTGATCGGACCGGAAGTCTCCGGCGGCAGCTATTGCCCGCTCGACGGCCACGTCAATTCGTTGCGCACGTTCCGCGCCTTTCACACCGGCTTCAGGGCATTCGGCATCGACTATTTCCCGGAGCGGCCGGTCTCCGCGATCAGCAAGAGCGGCGGCGAATTCCGTCTGACCACGCCGAAGGGCGAGCTGCGCGCCGCCAAGATCGTGCTCGCCGCCGGTAATGCCAACCAGACGCTGGCGCCCATGGTCGGCCTCTACGCGCCGATGGGCCCGACCCGCGGCCAGATCGTGGTGACCGAGCGCACCATGCCGTTCCTGCCGCATCCCCTGACCACGATCCGCCAGACCGACGAGGGCACGGTGATGATCGGCGACAGCAAGGAGGACGAGCTCGACGATCGCGCGCTGAAGCATTCGATCAGCGCCGTGATGACCGATCGCGCGCAGCGCATGTTCCCGCATCTGTCGCGGCTCAACGTGGTCAGGAGCTGGGCCGGCATCCGCGTCATGCCGCAGGACGGGTTTCCGATCTACGACCAGTCGGAGACGCATCCCGGCGCATTCGTCGCCTGCTGCCATTCCGGCGTGACGCTGGCCTCCAACCACGCCTTCGAGATCGCGCGCATGGTCGCACAGGGCGCGCTCGAGCCGGAGCTGGTCGGTGCGTTCTCCGCCAGCCGGTTCGGCGACGCGGGGGCTGCGAACAACAGCGGCTATTAGAGAATATTAAGGAGCCACGAGGCATCCCATGTTTAAGAGATCCGAACAGGACAAACGTCCGCAGGTGCAGATCCTCGTCGACGGCGTTGCCGTTGCCGCGCGCCAGGGCGACACCGTCTCTGCCGCGCTGCTGGCCTCCGGCTTGGACGCGCGGCGTTCGACTGCGGTGAGCGGCGCGCCGCGTCTGCCCTATTGCATGATGGGCGTCTGCTTCGACTGCCTCGTCACCATCGACGGTGTCGGCAACCGCCAGGGCTGCCTCGTGCCTGTCGCCGAGGGCATGCAGATCGAGATTCAGAAGGGCAAGCGGGAGATCGGAAAATGACTGTGGCTCCCAAACGCGAAGCCTATGATGTCGTGGTGATCGGCGCCGGGCCAGCGGGCCTTGCTGCCGCTGCGACCTCCGCCGAAGCCGGCCTCTCGACGTTGCTGCTCGACGAGAACATCGGCCCGGGCGGCCAGGTGTTCCGCGCAATTTCGTCCACACCGGTGACCGATCGCAATCAACTCGGCGCCGATTATTGGGTCGGTGCCGATCTCGTGCAGGCGCTGCGTACGACCAGCGCCGAGGTCATCCATCGTGCCACGGTCTGGAGCCTGGACCGCAACCTCGAGATCGCCGTCTCGATCGGCGGCGCGTCCGCCTTCGTCAAGGCGCAGCGCGTGATCCTTGCGACCGGCGCGCTGGAGCGACCGTTCCCGATTCCCGGCTGGACGCTGCCGGGCGTGATGACCGCGGGCGCGGCGCAGACCATGCTGAAATCCTCGGCTCTCGTGCCTGACGGCCGCACCGTGATTGCGGGGCAGGGGCCGCTGCTCTGGCTACTTGCCGCGCAGATCCTGCGCCTCGGCGGCCGCATCGACCGCATCCTCGACACCACCGAGCGCGGCAATTACTTCGCAGCGCTGCCGCACGCCTTCGCATTCCTGACCTCACCCTATTTCACCAAGGGCCTCTCCATGATGCGCGAGGTGAAGGCCAAGGTGCAGGTCGTCTCCGGCGTCACGGAGCTCTCGGCGGCCGGCGACGGCCAGCTCGCCAGCGTCAGCTATGTCGCCGGCGGCAAGCGCGACACCATTCCTGCGGACCTGTTGCTGCTGCATCAGGGCGTCGTGCCCAACGTCAACCTCGCGATGGCAGCCGGTGTCGAGCATCGCTGGGACGATCTGCAACTGTGCTGGTCGCCGGTGCTGGACGCCAGCGGCAATTCGTCGGTCGCCGGCATTGCGATCGCGGGCGACGGCGCCGGCATCGGTGGTGCCAATGCGGCTGTGGTGCGCGGCCGTATCGCGGCGCGCGCGGCCGTGGAGGCTCTGGCTCCTGCGGCTGCCGCAAAACTCGCAGCGATGGCGACGCTCCGTTCCGATCTCGCCAGGGCCGAGCGTGGCCGCGTCTTCCTCGACACGCTGTTCCGCCCGGCGCCGCAGTTCCGAATTCCCTCCGGCGACACCATCGTCTGCCGCTGCGAAGAGGTCACGGCAAAGGACGTCCTCGATTCCGTCGCGATCGGCGCGACCGGGCCGAACCAGCTCAAGGCCTATCGCCGCACCGGCATGGGTCCGTGCCAGGGCCGGCTCTGCGGCCTCACCGTCACCGAGCTGATGGCGCAGGCGCGCGGCAAGACTCCGCAGGAGATCGGCTATTACCGGCTGCGCGCGCCGGTGAAGCCGATCACGCTCGCCGAGCTCGCGGCCGTTCCGAAGAGCGAGGCTGACGTCAAGGCGGTGGTGCGCGGATGACAAGATGCGTGGATGCGATCGTCGTCGGCGGCGGCATCCACGGATGCTCCACCGCGCTGCATTTGTGCCTTGCCGGCCTCAAGCCGGTGCTGATCGAGAAGGATTACGCCGGACGCCACGCCTCCGGCGTCAATGCCGGCGGCGTCCGCCAGCTCGCGCGACACATCCCGGAGATTCCGCTTTCGATCCGCTCGATGGGAATCTGGGAGAAGATCAGGGATCTGCTCGACGACGATTGCAGCTTCGAGAGCCACGGCCAGGTGCTGGTCGCCGAGAACGAGGAGGAGCTCGCGGTCTGCCGCGCGCGTGTGGCCGAACTCAATGCGCTCGGCTTCACCCACGAAGAGCTGATCGACGCGACTGAATTGCGCCGGCTGGTGCCGGCGGTGGCTGAAAGCTGTCCCGGCGGCGTGGTCTCACGCCGCGACGGTGCCGCCAATCCGGCGCAGACGACGACGGCGTTCCGCCGCAGGGCCGGACAGCTCGGCGCGACCGTGCGCGAGGGCGTCGCCGCCAGCAACATCCGCTACAGCGATGGGCTCTGGCACGTCGATGTCGGCACCGAAACCTTTGCTGCGCCGGTGCTGGTCAACGCCGCCGGCGCCTGGGCCGGCAAGATCGCGGCTGCGCTCGGCGAGCCCGTGCCGGTCGAGACCGTGGCGCCGATGCTGATGATCACCTCGCGCGTGCCGCACTTCATCGACCCCGTCGTGATCCTGCGTGGGCGAAAGTTGTCCTTCAAGCAGTTCTCCAACGGCACGGTGCTGATCGGCGGCGGCCATCTGGCAACGCCTGATCAGGATCGCAACGAGACGGTGCTGGACTGGAAGAGCCTCGCTATCAGCGCCCGCACCGTGTTCGAGCTGTTCCCGGTGATGCGCAGCGCCACGATCGTCCGCGCCTGGGCCGGGATCGAAGCGAAGATGAAGGACGATATTCCTGTGTTCGGGCCGAGCAGCCGTCACAAGGGGCTCTATCACCAGTTCGGCTTCTCGCTGCACGGCTTTCAGCTCGGCCCCGGCGCCGGCGCTGTCATGGCCGAGCTGATCGTCAACGGCGGCACCCAGACCCGCATCGGTGATCTCGGCATCGACCGCTTCCATCCCACTACGCTCTAGCAACAAGAGGACATCATGAGCATCACCCGCAGCATCCGCACGCCCATCATGCACCGGGCCGTCGAGGCCAACGGCTTCGTCTTCCTCGGCGGCACCATCGCCGACGACACCTCGGTCTCGATGGGCGAGCAGACCCGCAACATCCTCGGCAAGATCGCCGGCTATCTGAAGGAAGCCGGCACCGACAAGAGCCGCGTCGTCAGCGCCTCGATCTTCGTCACGGATCTCTCCAAGAAGAAGGAGATGGACGCGGCCTGGACCGAGTTCTTCGGCGACAATCTGCCGACCCGTGCCACGGTCGGCGTTGCCGATCTCGGCGGCAGCGCGCTGATCGAGGTGGTGGTCACCGCACTGAAGGGCTGAACGCGACAGGGACGTCGGCGCTCTCCGGCGCCGGCGTCCCTCGCGCGGTGCCTTGATCTCGCCTTTGGAAGGTAATACTTAGAGGCTCCCTCAATCAGGACATTCGAGAGCCATGGATTTTACCCCGACCGCAAAGCCCATCCGCCTTGCTCACGGGGAATTCCATGCCTGCTTCAATCATCCTGTCGAATCTGTCGCTGTCCACGCCTGACGGCCGTTCTCTCTTTTCCAACCTCGATCTGACGTTCGGCGCCGAGCGGACCGGCCTCGTCGGCCGCAATGGCGTCGGGAAAACCACGCTGCTTGCATCGATCTCCGGGGAGCACCGTCCCCCCGCGGGACATGTCGCCGTCACCGGATCCGTTGGCTTGCTGCGCCAGGATGTCCAGCTCTCAGCGGGCGCGACGGTGGCCGATCTGTTCGGAGCGCGGGATCAACTCGCGTTGCTTCGCCAGGCTGAGCGCGGCGAAGCTTCGGCCGACGACCTCGCCGAGGTCGATTGGACTCTCGAAGCGCGCTTGCAAGTCGCCCTTGCACGTCTCGGGTTCGATCTCGCTCCCGAGACCGAACTGGAGCGGTTGTCCGGCGGCCAGATCACGCGGGTCCGTCTCGCCGCATTGGTCTTTGCCGAGCCTGACTTCCTGCTGCTGGACGAGCCCACCAACAACCTCGACCGGGACGGCCGCAAGGCCGTGATCGATCTGCTCGCGGCCTGGCGCGGTGGCGCGATCATCGTCAGCCACGACCGCAACCTACTCGAAGCGATGGACGCGATTGTCGAGCTGACGTCGCTCGGCGCCACGCGATACGGCGGCAATTGGAGCCGTTACCGCGAACAGAAAGCCGTCGAGCTCGCTGCCGTCAGGCACGACCTCGCGCATGCCGAGAGACGGCTATTCGAGATCGACGGCAAGGCGCAGGAGGCCGCGGAGAAGAAAGCGCGCAAGGACAGCGGCGGCAGGAAGAAGCGTGCCAAGGGCGACATGCCGCGCATCCTGGCCGGGGCGCGCGAGGATCGCAGCGAGGATACCGGCGGCAAGACCGCACAAATCGCCGAGCGGCAGCGCGCGGAGGCGCTTCAAGCCGTCGACGAGGCGCGCCGGCGCGTCGAAATTCTTCAGCCGCTCTCCGTCAAGCTGCCCGTGACCGGCCTGCCGGCCGGCAGGGAGGTGCTTTGGCTCGACGGCGTCAGCGCCGGCTACCGGCCGGAGCAACCGGTCCTGCGCGATCTCTCATTCGCCGTCGTCGGTCCGGAGCGCGTCGCGCTGGTCGGGCCCAACGGCTCCGGCAAGACGACACTGCTGAAGCTGATCGCGGGCGAGCTGCGTCCGCTCTCGGGCACCCTGCGGGTCAGGCCGGATTTCGCGCTGTTCGATCAGAAGGTCAGCCTGCTCGATCCCGCGATCTCCATCCTGGACAATTTTCGGCGCCTCAATCCGAAGGCGGGCGCGAACGAATGCCATGCCGCGCTGGCGCGGTTCATGTTTCGCGCCGACGCCGCCTTACAGGCAGCCGGAAGCCTCAGTGGCGGGCAAATGTTTCGGGCGGGCCTCGCTTGCGTGCTGGGCGGGTCATCGCCTCCGTCGCTGCTGATCCTGGATGAGCCGACCAATCATCTCGACATCGAGTCCATCGAAGCGGTCGAAGCAGGCTTGATGGCCTATGACGGCGCGCTGCTCGTCGTCAGTCATGATGAAGCGTTCTTGCAGGCGATCGGGGTCACGCGACGGCTCGACCTCGCCGCCAAGGTCCTGCGCACTCATGGCGGGATCGTCTGATCCCGCCCGGCGGTCCTGATATGGCAGTGATTTTCAAAAACCCGACGCCCTGCCCCCAGCGCGTCGGGTGGAAAAAATGAGTATCAATCCGTGATCCCAACGCAACTGTTGTGACGCGTCCCGCAGCAATTGACCACTCCGGGAAACTACCGCGTCGGAATCGCGCTGAGCCGGCTGGTTTGCAACCTATGATGCTGCACTCCCGCCCGGCTCGAGCGCTTCGCCGATCTCGAGCGGATGGGCCATGGTCTCATGCAGCGCCTCGCGATCGAGCTCGCCTTCGGAGATGCTGATGACGACGCAGGCGACGCCGTTGCCGATCAGATTGGTCAGCGCGCGGCATTCGCTCATGAACTTGTCGATGCCGACCAGGATCGCGATCGACTGGATCGGGATGTCAGGCACGATCGACAGCGTCGCGGCGAGCGTGATGAAGCCTGCTCCGGTCACGCCCGAGGCGCCCTTCGAGGTGATCATGGCGATGCCGAGGATGCCGAGCTCCTGCCAGATGGTCAGATGCGTGTTGGTCGCCTGCGCCAGAAACAGCGTCGCCAGCGTCATGTAGATGTTGGTGCCGTCGAGGTTGAAGCTGTAGCCGGTCGGAATCACGAGGCCGACCACGGAGCGCGAGGCGCCGAGATGCTCCATCTTCTGGATCATCTGCGGCAGCACCGTCTCGGAGGACGAGGTGCCGAGCACGATCAGCAGCTCGTCCTTGATGTAGGCGATGAAGCGGAGGATCGAGAAGCCGGCGAGCCGCGCGATCGCCCCTAACACCACGAGCACGAACAGCATGCTGGTGAGATAGAACGTGCCGATCAGGGCGGCGAGGTTGATCAGCGAGCCGAGGCCGTAGGCGCCGACCGTGAAGGCCATCGCGCCGAACGCGCCGATCGGGGCGACGCGCACGATGATGCGGATGATGCCGAAGAACATCTTTGCGGCCTTGTCGATCGCGTCCGCAATGGGCTCGCCGGCTTTGCCGAGGAAGGCGATGGCGAAGCCGGACAGAATCGAGATCAGCAGCACCTGCAAAAGGTCGCCGCGCGCGATCGCGCCCAAATAGCTGTCGGGGATGATCGCCATCAGATGGGCGACGATGCCCTCTTCCTTGGCTTTGGTGACGTAGGTAGCCACCGAGTTCGGATCGATCGTGGCGGGATCGATGTTGAAGCCGTGCCCGGGCTGGAGAATCTCGCCGACCAGGAGGCCGACCGCGAGCGCGACGGTCGAGACCGTCTCGAAATAGATCAGCGACTTCAGCCCGACCCGGCCGACCCTCTTGAGATCGCCCATCGAGGAGATGCCGTGCACCACGGTGCAGAAGATCACCGGCGCGATCATCATCTTGATCAGCGCGATGAAGCCGTCGCCGAGCGGCTTCAAGGCCTTGCCGAGATCGGGGTAGAAATAGCCGATCAGCACGCCGAGCACGATTGCGATCAGCACCTGCACGTAGAGGATCTTGTACCAGGGCTGATGCCGGCGATGGATGGCTGGCTGGATCGCGACTTGTGTCATAGAGTGGCCCCGGAACGCATTGATTTTGCGTGATTTCGATCTTGCATGGCTTGCATCATGTGATGGTCGCCGCAGAAGCGACAATCACATTTTTGTCTGTTCGCACGAAGATCGGTCGCTGCACCGCAACTGGGGGGAACATGTCGACTTCATCAGGCTCCGGCCGGCAACAGCAAGGCTATTTCCCGCGTTGGACGTTGAAGACCTCGGGCGTGATCATGCCGGAGGAGCGGCTGTCATGGGGCCAGACCATCGTCTCCGGTCTCCAGCACTGCGTCGCGATGTCGGGCTCGACGATCATCGCGCCGCTGCTGATGGGGTTCGATCCCAATGTCGCCGTCCTCTTCTCCGGCATCGGCACGCTGATCTTCTTCGTCATCGTCGCCGGGCGCGTGCCGAGCTATCTCGGCTCGAGCTTCGCCTTCATCGCCGTCGTCATCGCGGCCACAGGCTATGCCGGACAGGGGGCGAATCCCAATATTTCGGTCGCGCTCGGCGGCATCGTCGGAGCCGGAGTGCTCTATGGCGTGATCGCGCTGATCGTGATGTGGTCGGGAGTCGGCTGGATCGAGCGGCTGCTGCCGCCGGCCGTCACCGGTGCCGTGGTCGCCGCGATCGGCCTCAACCTCGCGCCCGTGGCGGTCAAGGCGGTGAGCGCGAATGCGTTCGACACCGGAATCGGTCTCGCGACCGTCCTGATCATCGGCGTGGTGGCCGTAGCCGCCCCTGGCTTGTGGCGCCGCCTGCCGATCATCCTCGGTGCGATCGGCGGATATCTTCTGTACCTGCTGTTCGCCAACGGCCTCGGTTTCGGCAAGCCGATCGACTTCGCGCAACTCTCAGCCGCGCCGTGGCTCGGCATGCCGAGCTTCACCACGCCGACATTCCAGGCCGATGCGATCTTCCTGATCGCGCCGGTTGCGATCATTCTCGTCGCCGAGAATCTCGGTCACATCAAGGCCGTCGGCGCCATGACGGGCCGGAGTCTCGATGCCTATCTCGGCCGCGCCCTGTTCGCCGACAGCTTGGCTACCATCGTGGCGGCCTGCGGCGGCGGCACCGGCGTCACCACCTATGCCGAAAACATCGGCGTGATGGCGGCGACGAAGGTCTATTCGACATTGCTGTTTGCCTTCGCCGCCATCGTGTCGATCCTGCTCGGCTTCTCGCCGAAATTCGGCGCGCTGATCCTGTCGATCCCGGGGCCCGTCATTGGCGGCCTCTCGATCGTGCTGTTCGGGCTGATTGCGGCGATGGCCGGCCGGATCTGGGTCGAGAACAAGGTCGATTTCGCCAACCCTGCAAACCTGATCACCGTCGCCGTGGCGCTGACCGCCGGGGCGGGCGACCTCACGCTCAAATTCGGCGCGTTCACGATCGGCGGGATCGGCACCGCAACTTTTGGCGCCATCATCCTCTATCAGATCCTGACCTCGCCGTTGGCGCGGCGCGCGGAATGAATCCCAGGGATGCACGAAAGGGGATGGAACAAAACGCGCCGTCCGTCGATGATGAGCATCCCCGGAGAAAATCCATGCCGCAAACCGATCGCTCGACCTCCTTTCCCTCGCGCCTGGTTGGCCAATACGCCCTGGTGACTGGCGCCTCGCAAGGCATCGGCCGCGCCGTCGCCATCCGGCTCGCCCAGGAAGGCGCAACCGTCGCCATCAATTATTTCGAGCACGATGAACGGGCGGAGGAGACGCTCGCGCTCGCGCGGTCCGCTTCGAGTGATCGCGGCCACGGCGCGCCCGATCACTGCATCGTCAAGGCCAATGTCGCCGACGAGCAAGAGATTGCTGCGATGTTCGAGGCGATCCTTTCGCGCTGGAAGCGTCTCGATTGTCTCGTCAACAACGCCGGCTTCCAGAAGGAATCACCGAGCGAGGCGCTCGACATCGAGACCTATCGCCGGATCATCGACGTCAACCTGAACGGCGCCGTGCTCTGCGCGCAGAAGGCGCTCGCGCACTTCGTCGCGCGCGGGGGAGGGGGCTCCGTCATCAACTGCTCGAGCGTCCACCAGATCATCCCGAAGCCGGGCTATCTCGCTTATTCGATCAGCAAAGGCGGCATGGCCAATCTGACACGCACGCTGGCGCTGGAATTCGCCGGCCGCGGCATTCGCGTCAACGCGGTCGGGCCTGGCGCGATCGACACGCCGATCAACGCGGCCTGGACCGGCGATCCCGCAAAGCGCGGCGTCGTCACCAGCCACATTCCCATGGGACGCGTTGGCACGCCGGAGGAGATCGCCGCCGTGTTCGCCTTCCTCGCGTCCGATGATGCGAGCTACATCACCGGGCAGACCCTGTACGCTTGCGGAGGCCTGACGCTATTCCCCGAGTTTCGCGAGAACTGGGCGAGTTGATCTCGGTTTGGGACTGCGAGGATGGCGGTTGGTCCGGGTAGGGGTCTGCGGCGCCGTGTGCTATCGACCGTGGACGACGCTGCCGCTATTGGCAAGCGTCGACACATGAAGGGCTCGTGACCACAAGCATCAACATCAATGCCTACAGCGACGCGCTGGTGGTCCTCGGCACGGCCGGTGTCGTGGTGCCGATCGTCCGCCATTGGGGCATCAATCCCGTGCTGGGCTATCTCGGCGCCGGCGCCATTCTCGGTCCGCTCGGGCTCGGCTCGCTCGTCAAGGACATTCCGTTCCTGTACTGGGTCACCGTCGCGGACGCGCAGAACGTCGAGGGGATCGCCAATCTCGGCATTGTATTCCTGCTGTTCCTGATCGGGCTCGAGCTGTCTTTCAGGCGGCTCGTCACGATGCGACGCCTGGTGTTCGGGCTTGGCGGCCTGCAGGTGCTGGCGACGTCCGCCATGATCTTTGGCGCGGCGCTTCTCACCGGGCAGAGCTCGGATACGGCCGTGATCCTCGGCGCGAGCCTTGCTCTGTCCTCGACGGCCATCGTGCTCGAGCTTTTGTCCACTGAGAAACGACTTGCGACCACTGCCGGCCGCGCGACCTTCTCGGTGCTGCTGGCCCAGGATCTCGCAGTCGTTCCCATTCTGGTTTTCGTCTCGGTGCTCGGCGCCGGCAGCGGCGACTCGGTGTTGACGCACATCTCCAGCGCAATCCTGAAGGCCGCGCTGGCCGTCGCTGTCCTCACTCTGCTCGGGCGGCTGCTGATGCGGCCGCTGTTCCAGATGGTTGCTGGCACCCATTCGACGGAGCTGTTTGTCGCCGCGACCTTGTTCGTCATCGTCGGCGCAGGGATTGCCGCGCACCAGGCAGGCCTGTCGATGGCGCTCGGAGCATTCGTTGCGGGACTGATGCTGGCGGAGACCGAATATGGCAAGGCCATCGAGGCCACCGTCGAGCCGTTCAAGGGTCTGCTGCTGGGCATCTTCTTCTTCACGGTCGGCATGGCCATCGACTTCCGCGTGTTCATGCGCGAGCCTGGTTGGCTGCTGGCCGCGGTCATCGGCATTCTCGTCGGCAAGGCGATCGTGCTCATCCTCCTCGGCCGGCTCTTCAAGCTGTCCTGGGCGACGGCGATCGAGATCGGCTTCCTGCTGGGCCCCGTCGGTGAATTCGCGTTCGTCAGCATCGGGATGGCGGTGGCCGGCGGTCTGATCGAGCCTCGCGTGTCGAGCTTTGCCGTCGCCGTCACCGCGGTGACGATGGCCTTGACGCCGCTCTTGAGCATGCTCGGACGCCGACTGGCCGCGAAGCTGGGTCCTGAGCGCTCGCCCGATCCCGAACTGGCGGTTCGGCCGCCCGGCGACCGGGCGCAGGCCATCGTGGTCGGCTACGGCCGCGTTGGGAAAGTCGTCTGTTCGCTGCTCACCAGCCACGGCCTGAACTACATCGCGGTCGATCACGAGGCAGTCGCCGTGGCGCGCGACCGCCGCGACGGCCACAAGGTCTATTTTGGTGACGCGACGGAACCGGGTTTCCTCGAAGCTTGCGGCCTGATGCAGACGACCGGTGTGATCATTACCATCCAGTCGCGGCCGGCGATCGATGCTGTCGTCGAACGGATCCGGGCGGTGCGGCCGGATGTGCTGATCGTTTCACGTGCGCGGGACGCCGACCATGCCCGGCACCTCTATGCGATCGGCGCAACCGATGCGGTGCCGGAAACCATCGAGGCAAGCCTGCAGCTTTCCGAAGCCGCACTGGTCGGCCTCGGAGTTGCGGTCGGGCATGCGATAGCCTCGGTCCACGAGAAGCGGGATGAATTCCGGCTGACGCTGCAGCAAGCCGCCCGCGTTGCCGGGCAAGAGAAAGCGCGTCCGCTCGATCTCACCGGCCGCCAATCCCCGCGATAGCAGCCCATCCGGGTCGCTATGCGCCGCAGACTGCGATGATCTGGCAAAATCGGCCCGCGCAGACTACATCTGCGCCATGGCAAACGCTCCACGGGCAAGCTCCCCGCTCCAGGATTTCGTCGGCCGGCACGAAAAGCTGTTCGTGCTGACCGGCGCCGGCTGCAGCACCAATTCGGGCATTCCCGATTATCGGGACAGCAACGGCGACTGGAAGCGGACCCAGCCGGTCAACTTCCAGTCCTTCATGTCGGACGAGCATACGCGGCGGCGCTATTGGGCGCGCAGCCTGATCGGCTGGCGGCGGTTCGGCCAGGCTCGCCCGAACGATGCGCATCACGCGCTGGCCCGGCTCGAGGCCAACGGCCGGTGCGGGATGCTGCTGACCCAGAATGTCGACCGGCTGCATCAGTCCGCCGGCCATAGGCAGGTGATCGACCTGCACGGCCGGCTCGACCTGGTTCGCTGTATGGACTGCGGCCGCAAGACGCCGCGCGATGAGTTTCAGCACGCGCTTGGTCGCGCGAATGCGGCCTGGCTGACGCTCGATGCGGCCGATGCACCCGATGGCGACGCTGATCTGGAGCACGAGGATTTTTCGTCCTTCCAGGTGTCTCCTTGCGAAGCCTGCGGCGGCATCCTCAAGCCCGACGTCGTGTTCTTCGGCGAGAACGTCCCCCGCGACATCGTTGCCACCGCGCAGGATCATCTGGCACAGGCCGACGCCATGCTCGTCGTCGGCTCGTCGCTGATGGTCTATTCCGGATTCCGCTTCGTGCAGGCTGCCGCGCAGCGCAATATTCCGATTGCGGCGGTCAATCTCGGACGCACCCGCGCCGACGATCTCCTGACGCTGAAGGTCGAGGAGCGCTGCGAGGCGGCGCTTGCATTCCTGCTCTGATCGCGCCAGCGCCGAACACGTCTTGCCTATTGCATAGGTGGCAAGCAGAATGGCCGGGCGCGGCGTTGTCCTCGTCGTCCATGGCATGGAAATTGCTGCGCTTTCGACCCCAGTCTTGACGATCAGCGCGGAGAATTTGGAATGCTTGAGGGAGCCGAGGTGCGGCTTGCCGTTGATATCGGTGGCACGTTCACCGACATCGTGCTGGACGTGGGTCAGGATCGCAAGACGCGCAAGGTGCTGACGACGCCGCAGCGTCCCGAACAGGCCGTGCTGGACGGGATGCGTCTCATTCTCGCCGATGCGCGCGCGCATATCAGCGACATCGACGTCTTCATTCACGGCACCACGCTGGCGACCAACGCCATCATCGAGCGCCGCGGTGCCAAGACGGCCCTGATCGCGACCGAAGGCTTTCGCGACGTGCTCGATATCGGCACCGAAAGCCGCTACGACCAATATGATCTCGGAATCGACAAGCCGAGGCCGCTGGCGCCGCGCAGTTTGCGTTTCACCGTGCCCGAGCGCGTCGACGCCCACGGCGCGGTCCGTCTCCCGCTCGACGAAGCATCGGTGCGTGCACTCGCGCCGAAATTGCGTGAGCTGGGCGTCGCGAGCGTTGCGATCGCCTTCCTGCACTCCTATGCCAATCCCGAGCACGAGCGACGTGCGGCCGCGATCCTGGCCGAGGAGATGCCGGGCATCTCCGTGACGGTGTCCTCGGCCGTTTGCCCGGAGATCCGCGAGTATGAGCGCACATCGACAGCGGTCGCGAACGCCTATGTGCAACCCCTGATCGACGGTTATCTCGCCCGCATGGCCGACGCCTTGCAGGTCGAGCAGTTCCGCGGCGCCATCTATCTCGTCACGTCAGGTGGCGGCGTCACCTCGATCGAGACGGCACGGCGCTTTCCGGTGCGCCTCGTCGAGTCCGGGCCTGCCGGCGGCGCAATCTTCGCGGCGCAGATCGCGGCGCGTCTTGGCGAGAGCAAGGTCCTGTCCTTCGATATGGGCGGCACCACGGCAAAGATCTGCCTGATCGAAAAGTACCAGCCCGAGACCTCGCGCGTGTTCGAGGTCGATCGCGCCGCGCGTTTCCTCAAAGGCTCCGGCCTGCCGGTGCGTATTCCCGTGATCGAGATGGTCGAGATCGGCGCCGGCGGCGGCTCGATCGCGCATGTCGATGCGATGAAGCGCGTCACCGTCGGGCCCGAGAGTGCCTCGTCCGAGCCGGGCCCGGCCTGCTATGGCCGCGGCGGCCAGCGTCCGGCCGTGACCGATGCGGACGTAGTGCTCGGCATGATCGATCCCGATGCTTTTGCGGCCGGTACGATCAAGCTCGACCCGGAACTTTCGAAGCAGGCGCTGCTGCGCGATGTCGGCGAGCCGCTGGGCCTGTCGGCAGAGACTGCGGCCTATGCCGTGCACGAGGTCGTCTGCGAGAACATGGCGAGCGCGGCGCGCGTCCATGCGGTCGAGCGCGGCGAGATCGTCGGCCAGCACACCTTGATCGCCTTTGGCGGTGCCGCGCCGCTGCATGCGGCGCGCGTTGCCGAGAAGATCGGCGTCTCCCGGGTGATCGTGCCGTCCAATGCCGGTGTCGGCTCGGCCGTCGGCTTTCTTGCCGCTCCGATCGCCTATGAGCTGGTGCGCAGCCGACATGTCCGGCTCGATGATTTCGACACCGAAGCGGTGTCGGATCTCCTGCAGGAGATGGTGACCGAGGCGCGCGCGCTGGTCGAGCCTGGCGCCGCCGGTGCGCCGGTGCGCGAGCGCCGTGCCGCCTTCATGCGCTATGTCGGCCAGGGCCATGAGATCTCGGTCGAGCTGCCGAACCGGCGGCTGACGACGGCTGATCTCGCCGGCCTTCGCCAGAAGTTCGAGGCGGACTATTCCGCGATGTTCGAGCGGCCGATTCCGGGCGCCGCCATCGAAGTGCTGAGCTGGTCGGTGCTAGCGACCACCGAGGCGCGCAATCCGCCCACCGTTGCGGCCGTCACGCGCAAGCCCGCAGGGAAGGCTGTCGGCAGCCGCAAATTCTTCGACGGCCGCGCCGGCGAGCTGATCGAGATCCCGCTCTATCGCCGCGAGGACATGGCGCCGGGCGCGACCATCGCAGGCCCGGCCGTGATCGCGGAGGACGAGACCTCGACCTTCGTCTCCACCAGTTTTGACGCCCATATCGATGGTGCCGGCAGCATCGTCATGGAACGAAAGGCGGCCTGATCATGAGCAAGGCAAATGGCGCGAGCCTGATCGACCTTCAGATCATGTGGCACCGGCTGATCGCCGTGGTCGAGGAGCAGGCGCAGGTGCTGCTCCGCACCGCCTTCAGCCCGATCGTGCGCGAATGCGGCGACCTCTCGGCCGGCGTGTTCGACCTCAAGGGGCGGATGCTGGCGCAGGCGGTGACCGGCACGCCCGGTCACGTCAATTCGATGGCGGAATCGGTCAAGCACTTCATCAACCACTTCCCGATCGAGACGATGAAGGAGGGCGATGCCTACATCACCAACGATCCCTGGATGGGCACCGGTCATCTCAACGACTTCGTCGTCACCACGCCCTGCTTCAAGGACGGCAAACCGGTCGCGCTGTTCTCCTGCACCAGCCATCTCATGGACATCGGCGGCATCGGCTTCGGGCCCGACGCTACCGACGTGTTCATGGAGGGGCTCTACATCCCCATGCTGAAGTTGATCGACCAGGGCGTCGTCAACGAGACGCTGATGGCGATGATCCGCACCAACACGCGTCTGCCGATCGATACCGAAGGCGACACCTATTCGCTGGCCGGCTGCAACGACGTCGGCTGCGAGCGCCTGGTCGAGATGATGACCGAGTTCGGTATCGACACGCTCGACGAGCTCGGCGACTACGTCTGCGACCGTTCGCGCGAGGCGGTTCTCGCCGAGATCGCGAAACTGCCGAAGGGCAGCTGGCGCAACACCATGGTGGTCGACGGCTATGATGCGCCGGTGACGCTGGCGGCGACGCTGACGATCTCGGATGCGGGCATCCATGTCGATTTCGACGGCACCTCCGCGGCCTCGAAGTTCGGCATCAACGTGCCCTTGTCCTACACCACCGCCTACACCGTGTTCGGCCTCGGCTGTGTCGTCGCCTCGCAGATTCCTAACAATGCCGGCTCGCTGTCGCCGCTGACGGTATCGGCGCCCGCAGGTGCGATCCTCAATGCACCCAAGCCGGCGCCGGTCGCCTCGCGCCACATCATCGGCCAGATGCTGCCCGACGTCGTGTTCGGCTGCCTGCGTCAGATCATTCCCGAGCGCGTGCCCGCTGAAGGCACCTCGTGCCTGTGGAATCTCAACGTCCGCGGCCAGACCCGCTCCGGCGTCGGCGGCAATTACGGGTTCTCGATGGCGGTGACATCGAATGGGGGCACCGGCGCGCGCTTCGGCAAGGACGGGCTGTCGGCCACCGCCTATCCCAGCGGCGTGCGCGGCACGCCGGTCGAGATCGCGGAGACGCAGACGCCGCTGATCTTCTGGCGCAAGGAGCTGCGTCCGGATTCCGGCGGGGCAGGGCGCACCCGCGGCGGCCTTGGGCAGATCATCGAGGTCGGTAGCGGCGTCGATGCGCCGTTCGACATCCTGGCGGCGTTCGACCGCATCGATCATCCGCCGCGCGGACGCGATGGCGGCCAGAACGGCGAGGCCGGCTATGTCGGCCTCAAGTCCGGAAAAAAGCTGCGTGGCAAAGGCTTTCAGCAGGTGCCGCCGGACGACCGGCTGGTGGTGCTGACGCCCGGCGGCGCCGGCATCGGTGCTCCCACGACGCGCGATCGTGCGGCGGTCAAGGACGATATCGAAAGCGGGCTTGTGTCCGCCGACAATGCGGCTGCAGTTTATGGGTACGCGCGCTGACATGTCAGTGCGCTTGATCAACGGAGGGGAGCAATGATCACGCGACGGAACTTCACCGCGGGCGCAGCGACGCTGCTCGCCACCGGTCACATCTCGACCCGCGCCCGGGCGGCGACGACGAGCTGGGACATGTCGACGGTCTGGCCCGACGGCAATTTCCACACCCAGAACGCGATGGCTTTTGCCGAAGAGGTGAAGAAGCAGACCGGCGGTGCGGTCGCGATCACCGTCAAGGCCGGTGGCCAGCTCGGCTTCAAGGGGCCCGAGCATTTGCGCGCCGTGCGCGACGGCCTGGTGCCGCTCGCCGACGTCCTCAACATCCAGCAGGTCGGCGACGAGCCCTTCATGGGCGTCGAGAGCATTCCCTTCCTCTGCGGCTCCGTGGACGAGCTCAAGGTGCTGCACAAATATGTGCGGCCCGAATACGAGAAGATCGCGGCGCGCAACAACCAGAAGATCCTCTACATCGTGCCGTGGCCGACGCAGTATCTGCACCTCAAGGCGAAGGTCGCCGACGTCGAGGGCCTGAAGAACATCAAGATCCGCGTGCCCGACAAGAATGCGGTCGACATGCTGAATGCGATCGGCATGGCCGCCGTGATGATCCCCTGGGGCGAAACGATTCCCGCGCTCGCCTCGGGCGCTGTGTCGGGCGTTTCCACCTCGTCGGTATCAGGTGTTGACGGCAAGTTCTGGGAATTCCTGAAATATGTCTACCCGACCAACCACGTCTGGTCGTCGCAGATGCTCACCGTCAATCTGGATTCCTGGAAGGCGCTTCCCGCGGATCAGCAGAAGCTCGTGGGCGATATCGCTGCAAAGATGGAGCCGGGCTTCTGGGCGAACTCGCTCAAGGCCGACGTCGACAGCCTCAACCGCCTCAAGGAGGGCGGCATGGAGGTGGTGCCGGTCTCGGGCGCGATGATGACGGATATCCGAGCCAAGACCGCGCCGCAGCTGGATGCCTTCCTCAAGCGCGTGCCGGCGGCCGACAAGCCGGTGCGGGCCTATCTCGCCGAAATGAAGCGCGGCTGAGGGCGGGATCGTGGTGAGCGTTTCGCCCGAAGCACCGCAAAGCCTCAATGCAGCGGCACCAGTGCCGCTGCGCATCCTGCTCGACGGAATCGACCGTCTCGGCCGGCTCGACGGCTGGATCGGCGGCGGTTGCCTGTTGATGCTGACGCTGCTGATGCTGTGCGAGGTCGCAACGCGCTTCCTCTCGAATTTCCTGCCGTTCTTCCCGCCGACGATCTCGATTGCCTGGGAGTACTCGTCTTATCTGATGGCGGCGTCCTTCACCTTCGGCGCCGCCATGACCTTGCGCGTCGGCGGCCACATCCGCGTCGTGCTGCTGCTCAAGAATGCACCAGTGCCGGTGCAGCGCGGGCTCGAGATCCTCTCGGCGGTGGCCGGCTTCGCCTTCATGGCGTTCCTGACGTCAGCGATGGCGAAGTTTGCCTTTGCCGCGTACACGCGCGGCCAGGTCTCGACCTCCAGCGATACGCCGCTGTGGTTTCCGGAAGCCGTCGTCACCTTCGGCATGCTGCTGCTCACGCTCCAGTTCCTGGCGCGCGCGATCCAGGCCGTGCTCGGCCTGCCGCTGGAGGATCACCGCATGAAGGCCTCGCCCGTCGAATGACCACCGCGCCCGCACCCGGATTCAAGATCGCATGACCATCGAAGTCGTCGCCCTGTTCGCGATCCTGTTTGCGCTGCTGGCCTGCGGCGTGTGGATTGGCCTCACGCTCGCGCTCACCGCGACGCTGCTACTCGCGATGTTCCGCTCGATCCCGCTCGACAAGCTGTTGCCGCAATATGCCTGGAACATCCTGACCACGCAGGAGCTGCTGGCGCTGCCGCTGTTCATCCTGATGGGCGAGCTGCTGTTCCGCACCCGCCTGTCGCGCTCGCTGTTTCAGGGGCTGGCGCCCTGGGCCGGGCTTCTGCCGGGCCGCCTTCTGCATGTGAACGTGATCGGCTGCACCATCTTCGCGGCGATCTCCGGCTCATCGGCCGCGACCACGCAGGTGATCGGCCGCATGTCGCTCAACGAGCTGCTGCGCCGGGGCTATTCGCGCGACATCGCGATCGGCTCGCTCGCGGGCGCCGGCACGCTCGGCTTCCTGATCCCGCCGTCCAACATCATGATCATCTACGGCGTGCTCGGCGACGTCTCGATCCTGAAGCTGTTCACCGCCGGCGTGCTGCCCGGACTTCTGCTCGCCGCAACCTTCATGGGCTGGGTGATGCTGCATACGAGCCTCAAGCCCGCGATGGTGCCGGAGACGGAAGCGAAGCTTTCGCAGGTGCCCTGGAGCGAGCGCTTCGCCGCGCTGAAGGATCTCGCGCCGGCATTGTTCCTGATCGCTTGCGTGCTCGGTTCGATGTATGGCGGGCTCGCGACGCCGTCGGAAGCCGCCGCCGTCGGCGTGCTCGGCGCCGCGCTGGTCGCCTGGGCGCAGGGCTCGATGTCGCAGCAGGTGATGCGCGACGTGCTGATCGGCTCGGTCGTGACCTGCTCGATGATCGCGCTGATCGTGCTCGGCGCCTCGATCCTCGGCAATGCCGCGGCCTTCCTCGGCATCCCGCAGGCCGTCGCCGCCTTCGTCAAGGGGCTCGGCCTGTCGCCCGTCATGTTGATCGTCGTGCTGATCGTCTTCTACCTGATCCTCGGCTGCTTCCTCGACGGCTTCTCGATGATCGTGATGACCTTGCCGATCGTGCTGCCCATCGTGAAGGGAGCAGGATTCGACGAGATCTGGTTCGGCATCTTCCTCGTGCTTGCGGTCGAGATGGCGCAGATCACCCCGCCGGTCGGCTTCAACCTGTTCGTGATCCAGGGGCTGACGGAAGACGGTCTCGGCTACATCGCACGCGTCACGATGCCTTATCTCATGATCATGATCGGCTTCGTGCTGCTGCTGACGCTCTGGCCCGGCATCGTCACGATTTTACCGCGGGTGCTGTACGGGTAATCGACGTCTCGTCGCCGACTTTCGATAGCTCCCCGGCCAGGCCGCCCGGCTCGTCCCACCTACCATCCGTTGTGTTGCCCGACAGCCAAAACGCAAGCGCTGGGTCGATAGCCGCTTGCAAAAATATTCGAATTTACAGAAGTTCGGTTTTGCCGTACAACCCGCGCCATCCCGCCCGCCACAAGGGGCGTTTCGCGATCGTCACGGGACGCGGGTCGGGATGCGGTGGCCGCGACGGCGTCGGCGCGAATGGTGGCTGCAGGGCGGGCAACCGTGAGCAGCGACAGGCGCGATACGACACGGCGCTGACAGCGTCTCTGTCCAGTCTCGATGGCGAGCGCACGCCAGCAATCGGGAATGCGGATGGGGATGTGCGCGGACGGAGAAGTCGTGTGGTCCTGACGCCCGGGGTCTGTGCGTCAAGTCCTGCGGAGATGTCGCGCCAACCGGCGCGCATCGATCATCCGCAAGGCGACGGGGGCAATAGTGCATCGCTCCCCGGGGAGAGCACGAAGGACACCGTGAAAACCATCCGCGCAGGGAAGGCCGGGATGTCCCGGCGTCACCTGTCGTCCACCCCGTGCGCGCTTCTTTAGCACACGCGGGACTTCGGGTGCCAGCCGGCGCCCGGCCTTCCCTGCGCCCTTGCTTTCAAAGGGCGGAAGAGATCAGCAAAGCTCGGGCGAACAAGCCGCGAGAACGCGAAGGTGTGTGAAGATGGAACGATGCTGTGGGATGGGTAGAGCCCTTGCTAAACCCATCATGTTTCAACGTGGAAAAGGCGTTGATGGTTTTCGCTTCGCTCTACCCATCCTGCGAACCATCGCCAACAACGGTCTCGTGCCCCAGATGCAGCGCAGCAGCGTAAGAACGCTGCAGCACGTCCGGGACACGAGAGAGGCGCGCCAAACGTCGTCCCGGCTTGTCGACCGGGACGACTTGCGCGAGCAAGAGCGAAGGGGTGTTCAGCTCGGCTTACGCCGCCGCCTTCTTGCGCGCGAGCTCGGCCTTGTACAGCTCGAACTCTTCCGCGACCGCCTTCGCGACTGACGGCCGCTGGCGCAGGCGCTTGTAATAGGCCTTCACGTTCGGCCATTTGGCGAGTTCGATCGGCGGCGTCGCCATGGTCCAGTTGATGACCGTGACCAGATAGGCGTCGGCGACGCTGAAATGGTCGAGCAGGAAGTCGCGCCCCTTCAGGTAGTTGTCGAGATAGTCGAGTCGCGACAGGTTCTTCTCGAGGGCATAGGCCTTGGCCTCCTGCGGCGCCTTGCGGTCGAGCAGCGGGATGAAGAGGCCCTTATGAAGCTCGGTGCCGACGAAGCAGAGCCATTGATGCAGGCGGGTGCGATCGATGCCTACCGCGGCGCCGAGCCCGGATTGCGGGAAGCGGTCGGCAACATATTGCAGGATTGCCGCGTTCTCGGTCAGAACCACGCCCTCGTCGGTGCGCAGCGTCGGCACCAGGCCGATCGGATTGACGGCGCGGAAGTCGGAGCCGTCGCTCAGCACCGTCTTGGTCGGCGGGTCGACCTCGAGATAGTTGGCCTCGGCACCGGCTTCATACAGCGCGACGCGGGTTGCCATCGAACAGGCGAGCGGCGAGAAATAGAGATCCATCTGTAGCCTCCTTGGGCAATTCCTGGGATTTCGCTCAACCTGGCCAGATTGATTTTTGTACCATCTTGCATAATATGAGGTCGGTCAAGGATTAATTTGCGAAATGGTACAAAAATCGAAGCCGCCAACTGCTGCCAGTGAGCCCGAGGGCCGCGGCCAACCCGAGCGCCGCGGCCAACCTAAGCGCCGCGGCCGTCCGCGTGCCTACGAGCCTGACGTTGCACTCGGCAAGGCGCTCGACCTGTTCCGGAAGCAGGGTTTTGCCGCGACCTCGCTCGATGATTTGAGCGAAGCGACCGGGATGAACCGACCGAGTCTCTACGGCGCCTTCGGCGACAAGCGCGAGCTCTACATCAAGAGCTATCAACGCTACCGCGAGGACGCGCGGGCTTCCATGGCCGCGATCTTCCGCGAGGAGATGCCGGTGCGTCAGCGGCTGGAGCGCATCTTCGCCTCCGCGCTGAGCATCTATCTCTCCGGCGAGACCGGCCCGCGCGGCTGCTTCACGGTGGTGACCGCGGCGTCAGAAGCCGTTGGCGATCCCGAGATTCGCGCCATGGTGCTCGACGGTCTCACCGAGCTCGACAAGGCCTTTGCGAGCTGCTTCCGCCGCGCCAGGGAGAAGGGCGAGCTGCCGGAGAGCGCCGACCCGGTCGTGCTGGCACAGATCGCATCAGCCACCGTCCACACCATCGCCATCCGCTCGCGCGCGCGCGTGTCGCGCAAGGAGCTGGAGGCGATCGTGAAGGGCGCAATCGACGTGATGGTGGGAGGCAAGGAGTAGGCTGTCGTCCCGGACAAGCGCAGCGAAGCGGAGCGCAGATCCGGGATCCATAACCACGGGGAGGAGTTTGGCGAAGACTCGGAGTTACCAGCTCGCCTAACAACTTCTCCCTGGGGTTATGGGTCCCCGCCTTCGCGGGGACGACAGTGAGTATGCTGCGCGATCCTGCGTCCCAACTACGCCGCGCGAATCTGCGCGAGGAAGCGATCCACCTCGTCCCGCAGTCGCTGCGACTGCTTCGACAGCTCGATCGCCGAACCCAGCACTTCCTCGGCCGCCGTGCCCGTCGCGGCGATGCCCGCGGTGACACCGGAGATGTTCTGCGAGACCTCGCCGGTGCGGGCAGCCGCCTGCTGGACGTTCTGTGCGATCTCCTGCGTCGCCGTGCCCTGCTGGCCGACTGCTGCGGCGATCGCGGCGGAGATTTCGTCGACCTGCTGGATCGTCGCGCAGATCGACTGGATGCCGTCCACAGCGCCTGATGTCTCGCCCTGCACCGCGTGGACCTGGGCGCCGATTTCCTCGGTCGCCTTCGCCGTCTGCGTCGCCAGGGCCTTGACCTCGGAAGCGACCACGGCAAAGCCGCGGCCGGCTTCGCCCGCGCGCGCCGCTTCGATCGTCGCGTTCAGCGCCAGCAGGTTGGTCTGGCCCGCGATGCCGTTGATGAAGGAGACCACGTCGCCGATCTTCTGCGCCGCGTCCGCCAGGCTCTGCACGCGCTCGTTCGAGCGCCGTCCGTCGCTCGCGGCCTTGCCCACCACTTCGGTCGCGTGGGCGAGGCGCCGGCTGATCTCGGTCATCGACGAGGACAGCTCTTCCGCCGCCGCCGCGACGGTCTGCACATTCTCCGAGGCCAGTGTCGAGGCCGACGACACCGCGCGCGTCTGCTGTCGGGACTGTTCGACGATGGCCGACATCGACCGCGCCGTATGCTCCATCTCGACCGCAGCCGAGGACACCGTGGTGACGACATCGCGGATGCTGGCCTCGAAATTGTCGGCAAGCGCGGCGAAGGCGCGCCGCTTCTCCGCCTCGGACTGCGCCTTGGCTTCCAGCTGCTCGGCCTGAAGCTTGCCAAAGCTGACGGCGTTGTCGCGGAACACCGCGACCGCCTTCACCATCGCCCCGACTTCGTCGTTCGCCTTGCTGGCGGGGATGGTGACGTCGGTCCGGCCGTCGGCGAGCTCGCGCATGACGGACGTGATGGAGAGGATCGGACGCGAGATGCTGCGGGCGATGAGATAGCCGACGATGGCGGCAAGCACGAGCCCGATCGCGGCGATCGCGATCGCGAGCATCCAGGCGCGGTCGGCCGAGGCCTCGTAATCGGCATTGTCCATCACCAGCTCGACGGCGCCGAGCGGCTTTCCGGAAAAATCCTTGATCGGGCCGAGCAGCGCTGCCACCGGCGTGTCGTCGAGCTTGGCCCGCTTCACCGTGAAGCTGCCTGTGGTAGCGCGGCCGTAATCGGCCGCGTCGAAGAAGCTCTTGCCCTTCAGCGTGCCGCCGAACAGCTTGAAGCCCGAGCCGTCGGCGAGGTGGAAGGCGACGTCGACATGGCGGTTGGTCTTGAAGTCGTCGAGGAAGGACTGGCCGAAGGTCAGGCCGAATTCGACCGAGCCGAGATGCCTAGCCCCTTGCGCGATCGGCACCACGCCGCGAATACCGAGCCCGGCAACGCCGCCTTCGAGGCCGACCACGACCTTGCGATCCTGGTTGGCGACGACGACGGTCTTGCGGAATCCGCTGAGGTCGTCGCCGAATTTCGCGGGCTGGTGCACACGCAGGAACGAGGTCGCCGGCGCCACATGAAACTGGAATTGCTCGACACCGTATTCCGATTTGGTCGCGGCAAAGACCGGCCCGAACAGGGCTATCAGGGCGTTGCGGTCCTGCCTGGCCATCGCATCCTGCGTCGCCGGCATCGCGGCCACGACCGTGCTCATTGCGGCGGCCCGGTGCGATTCCTCGGCGATGCGCGACTGAAGGGCATCATAATGGCTGTGCAGCTCGCGCTGGTCGGCGCGGTCGATGATCCCAGCGATGATCCACATCGCTCCGAGCACGGCGAACAGGGCGGTTGCCGCCGCCGTCACCGCGAGGGCAACCGTGATCCGCATCCTGAGGCCGAGGCTCGCGCGCATGTCCGACTCGTTGTTTGAGCGTTGGTTAACACCGCTTATCAACTTCTCGCTAAGAGAGAGTGAACGGGATACCGGCGGAACGCGGTGGTTGTGGGGGGAGGCTGTCTGCCCCACAAGCGGTGTCGTCCCCGCGCCCGTGCGCAATTGCGCACTAGGCGGGGACGACACTGAATATGAGGTGACGGTGCTCGCGAAAATCCCGGCGCCTAATACCCTCTGGCCCGGTCCACCACGTTCTCCAACGCGCCGCCGGCCTCGAACCGTGCGATCTGCTCGGCGACATAGGCCGAGATCGCATCCGCATCGGTGTCGGCTGCGTTGTGCGGCGTCAGCACCACCTTGGGATGGGTCCAGAACCGGCTGTCCGCCGGCTGCGGCTCCTGCACGAAGACGTCAAGCGAGGCGGCGCCCAGCGTGCCGTCGTCGAGGCAGGCGAGGATGTCGGCCTCGTTCTGCAAGCCCCCGCGGCCGGCATTGATCAGCACCGGCGCGCCGAGCGGGCTGTTGCGGTTGAGCTTGGTGAAGACGTCGCGGTTGAGGATGCCGTGCGTCTCCGGCGTCAGCGGCAGCAGGCAGACCAGGATATCGGTCGCGCGCAGGAACGCATCGATCTGGGCCGAGCCATGGAAGCACTCGACGCCGTCGATCGCGCGCGGGCTGCGGCTCCAGCCGGCGACGCGGAAGCCAAGCCGGCGCAGCACGTCGGCCGCATCCGCTCCTAACGTGCCAAGCCCCATGACGCCAACCGTCACGGCGCTGGCAGGCCATTGATATTTCGGCTCCCAGCGTTTTGCGCGCTGCGAGTCCCGCAAATAGAGCTCCTGGCGGTGGTGCATCAGTACGTGCAGCACGACATATTCGGTCATGCGGCCGGTCAGGTCGGGTACGGCGACCCGGACCAGCGGCACATCGGGCAGGCTCTTGTCCGCCATCAGCGCATCGACGCCGGCGCCGAGATTGAAGATCGCCCGCAGATTGGGGAAGGCGCCGAGATCGCCCGGCACCGGCTTCCACACCGTGGCATAGTGCACCTCGGCCGGGTCGAGCGTGGAATCTGGCAGCAGCACTACACGGCGGCCGCCGCAGACAGCATCAAACCGGGCCTTCCAGCGCTCCGGCAACCAGTTCTGCTGCGTGCTGTTGATCAGGACGGCCAGTGTGCCCTTGGTCATTCGAATTGCCTCGTCGGGTTCCGCTTACGAAGGCCCTCCTTGGCACGATCTGCCGGATTTTTCTCGCAAATTTTTTCCGCAGTCCTGTCGGGGCGGGGCATATTGGCGCGTCTTTAGAACAGACGAGGAAAGTGTCGCCTATGCTTTATGCCATCCTTTGCTATCACGATGAGGACTTCGTCGGCTCCTGGAGCAAGGAGCAGGACGAGGCCGTGATGAAGAAGCTCGCCGTGGTGCAGGAGAAGCTCATGAGCCAAGGCCGGCTCGGGCCGGTGGCGCGGCTGCTGCCGACTACGGCCGCTGCTACCTTGCGCAAGGAGGACCCGCCGCTGGTGCTCGACGGCCCCTATGCCGAGACCAAGGAGCAGCTGCTCGGCTTCTACATCGTCGACTGCAAGAATCTCGATGAGGCGCTCGACGTCGCCCGCGACCTTGGCGCTGCCAATCCCGGCGGCGCCTATGAGGTGCGTCCCGTCGGCGTGTTCCGGCCCGGAGGAAACCTGACGTGAGCGAGACCGACACCGGCTGGATCGAGACCGCGCTGACCTCGGCGCGACCCCAGGCGGTCGGCGCGCTGCTGCGTTATTTCCGCGATCTCGACACCGCCGAGGAGGCGTTCCAGAACGCCTCGCTGCGCGCGCTCAAGTCCTGGCCGCAGAACGGGCCGCCGCGCGATCCTGCGGCCTGGCTGATCATGGTCGGCCGCAACGCCGCCATCGACGAGGTGCGCCGGACCCGCAAGCAGCAGCCGCTGCCTGAGGACGACCAGGCGATCTCCGATCTCGACGACGCCGAAGGCGCGCTGGCCGAACGGCTCGACGGTTCGCACTACCGCGACGACATCCTGCGGTTGATGTTCATCTGCTGCCATCCGCAATTGCCGGCGACGCAGCAGATCGCGCTGGCGCTGCGCATCGTCTCGGGGCTTACCGTGAAGCAGATCGCGCGCGCCTTCCTGGTGTCGGACGCGGCGATGGAGCAGCGCATCACCCGCGCCAAGGCGAAGGTCGCCGAAGCCGGGACGCCGTTCGAAGCACCCGGCGCAATCGAGCGCTCCGAGCGGCTCGCCGGCGTCGCGGCGATGATCTACCTGATCTTCAACGAGGGCTATTCGGCGAGCGGCGACACCGCGGAGATCCGCAAGCCGCTCTGCGAGGAGGCGATCCGGCTGGGGCGCCTGCTGCTCAGGCTGTTTCCGAGCGAGCCGGAGATCATGGGGCTCACGGCGCTCATTTTGCTGCAGCATGCGCGCAGTGCCGCGCGCTTTGCCGCCGACGGCTCGCTGATCCTGCTGGACGACCAGGACCGTTCGCTGTGGAATGGCACCATGATCGCGGAGGGGCTGGCGCTCATCGACAAGGCGATGCGCCACCGCCGCAGCGGGCCCTATCAGATCCAGGCCGCGATCGCTGCATTGCATGCCCGCGCGTCGACTCCGGAGGAGACCGACTGGGCGCAGATCGACCTGCTCTACGGCGCGCTCGAGGTCGTGCAGCCGTCTCCCGTGGTGACGCTCAACCGCGCGGTCGCGGTCTCCAAGGTGCGGGGGCCGCAAGCCGCGCTCGATCTGATTGAGCCGCTTGCACCGAAGCTCGCCAACTACTTCCATTTCTACGGCGTGCGCGGCGCCTTCCTGATGCAGCTCGGTCGCAACGACGAGGCACGTGTCGCCTTCGACCGCGCCATCGCGCTTGCCAACACGTCCGCAGAAGCGGCCCACATTCGCATGCACATCGATCGCCTGATCCGGGATAGCCAGCCGAAGGCGGGCGCGCGGCAGGGCGCGAAAGTGAAGTAGACCCGTCTGTCTCCACATCATCGTGTCGGGACAAGCCCGGCCATGACGTGGGGTGGGTAGCGTGCAAAATTTCATTCCGGCAATTGTCGGCTCCTGCCGTTCCCGTTCGTCCTAAGCCCGTACCCACGGAGCCCCTTCATGCTGAAAGCCATTGCCGTCATCGCCGTCGTGCTCGCCGTTGGAATCGCGGGCGTCCTCGCCTTTGCCCTGACAAGATCTGACACCTTCCGCGTCGAGCGGAGCCTCGCGGTGAAGGCGCCAGCCGGATCGATCTATCCACACGTCGCCGATTTCCGCCGTTGGACCAACTGGTCCCCCTATGAGACCCGCGATCCCGCCATGAAGCGCACCTTCGGTGGATCTGAGGGAGGCAAGGGCGCGACCTATGCTTGGGATGGTAACAACAATGTCGGCGCCGGCCGCATGGAGATCCTCGAGGCGACCGGGCCGTCCAAGCTTCGCATCAAGCTCGATTTCGAGCGGCCGTTCGAAGGTCACAACACCGCCGAGTTCACCTTTGTGCCGCAAGGCGATGCTACTCTGGTCACATGGGCGATGTACGGTCCGGCTCCGTTCATGTCCAAGATCATGCAGGTGTTCATCAACATGGACAGCATGATCGGCAAGGATTTCGATGCCGGCCTCGCCAGGCTGAAGAAGCTGGCCGAGAAGCAATAAGCCTCACTGCAAACGAAGAGGAGAGAAACGATGCTCAACGCTTATCTGTTCTATCAGGACACCTGCGAAGCTGCGTTCAACTTCTACGCCAAGGTCCTGGGCGGCAAGATCGACGCCATGATGCGGTCATCGGACGCGCCGCCGGAGATGCCCGCCGCGCCCGGC
Organism: Bradyrhizobium sp. WSM2793; assembly: GCF_000379585.1. NCBI lineage: Bacteria > Pseudomonadati > Pseudomonadota > Alphaproteobacteria > Hyphomicrobiales > Nitrobacteraceae > Bradyrhizobium > Bradyrhizobium sp. WSM2793. Next base: position 91,549 of record NZ_KB902776.1, read on the forward strand.
CGCGAAAAGATGATCATGCATGCGCGGATGTCGCTGCCCGACGGCAGCGTGCTGATGGCTTCCGACGCGCCGCCGGAGCATTTCGCCAAGCCGCAAGGCTTTTCGATCTCGCTCACCGTCAAGGACCCTGCGGACGGCGAGCGTAAGTTCAATGCACTCGCCGATGGCGGCACCGTCACCATGCCGTTCAGCAAGACGTTCTGGGCCAAGGGCTTTGGCATGTGCGTCGACAAGTTCGGCATTCCCTGGATGGTGAACTGCCCGGCCGAAGGAATGTGACAGGCGCGAGCCTGCACGATCTGTGGAATTGCGATCCCCTCTCTCCACTGTCGGGAGGGGACGCCTGGATTTATCGCGTCATACGCGGATCGGTCGTGAGCTCGCTCAACGGACCGATCCGGTCGCGTCCTCGCTCTGCTGCGGCGACTGAACGCAGCGAGGGCAGATCACGAGCTTGGTGCCGAGCTGCTTGTCGTTCTCGGCTTCGATCTCGTCATGGACCGCCCACCACGCATCCGAATATGGCCGCAAGGTGCCGAGCACTCGTTCCCGCTCCTGATTGGGATCAGCTGCCGCGGGCGCGGGGTTCGTCGCGCGCCGCTTCGCGACATGCGGGCGATGCGAGCTTTTGTTGGGGTCCTGGCCGAGGCCATCCCATGCGATCGGACGACGCTCCTGCGCCGATGCGACTGCACATCCAAGCAGCGCTGTGCAGAAAGTAAGCAAGATGAAGCCGCGTCGTATCATGCCGGACCCAAAGTTCGATGCGCAATGCGCAAACTTCCACACGGGAAACTTGCATGGCATCGGTCAAATGGAACTTAAGGCAAACGATTGGCGGGCGTGGCCGAGGAATGAACTCACGATTCGCATCACTTTGCGGGAGCAGTGAGGCCGCTTCGTGAAACCATGCGGACTGCATCGCACAACAATTGACGCAATATTGGGCTGTAATCTGCACGTCAGAATCGCTATTGGTGAATCACAAAATCTAAAAAGCTGGGGTGGACGTCACTTGGAAGGGGAGCGACCGATGGCGGCGGCGCTACAGATCAATTTTGCCCTGTGGGGGATGCTTATCTGCGTCAGCATGAAGCTGGGGCCGGTGATCCAGACTCTTTATTGACGGCAGCCAAAGTGTGATGGCGTGGAGACCCCGGTGCGCACATTGGGTGCGACACAGGGAACCTGCCGTGTGGCCTCGGGCCGGCCAAGCCAAATGCCTTTGATGTGACGCGGTTCACAGAACTCATTCACGTCACATCCGTGGCGGCTGCCACATTCGTCAGCGGCAGCGGGGATAGATCGCGGCGAGATCGCGCCCCTTGAGCAAGAGCAGCCGCGAGGTGAGGCCGCCACGGCGGCTGATCCAGTCGCGCACTGGGCCGGGATAGGCGGCAAGCACCGCGACCGATGCTTCCGGCTCGGCATAAAAGCGCCCGCGCCGGTCGACCGAACGTGCCGCATGGAAGCCGAGCACGGCGCGCTTGGTGACGCAGATGCGCTCGCCCGGCACGATGCTCAGCACCAGGGTACAAGCCGATAGGCAGGGACCATCGATCACCACGCGCTCGCCGCTCTCGCGCACCTTCTCGAACAAATCGAGGAACGGCCCCACCTGTCCGCCCGGAGACTGGATGATGCGGATTTCCGCGGACGCGGGCGCGGTGGCGAGCAGCGCGAATGCAAGCATCAGGGCGTTGAGCAAAGAGATGCGTCGCATGAAGTCTCCACCTAAATCGGTTCCGTAGGGTGGGTTACGCCCAGCGGCCCGCGCAGCGGCAGTGCTAACCCACCCTACAATTTCCGGACCTATCCGTTGCGGCGCTGGCCGCGCAGCGTGGGCAGGCCGATACCTGCCGCATCGAAGCCGCCATCAACGGCCAAAATTTGGCCGGTGATGTAGCTCGCATTTGCCGAGCACAGGAAGTAGATCGCTTCCGCAAGCTCCTCCTCCAGGCCGTAGCGATTGAGCGGAATGGCGTCGTGATAGTCGGCGCGGATCTCCTTGGTATGCACCTGCTTCGCCATCGCCGTGTCGACCGGCCCCGGCGCGACCGCGTTGACGCGGATGTTGAGCGAGGCGAGCTCGACCGCGAGCTGCTTGGTCAGGTGCGCGAGCCCGGCCTTGCTGGTGCCGTAGGCCGAGCGCAGCGTCGAGGCGCGCACCGCCGAGATCGAGGTGATGTTGACGATGGCGCCGCCATGGCCTTCGCGCATCAAGGGAACCGCGGCCTTGGTGCAGAGGAACGGGCCGGTGAGATTGACCTCGATCACGCGGCGCCAATCGGTCTCGGACGTCTCCATCAGCGGTGCGAACACCGCGATTCCGGCATTGTTGACCAGTGCATCCAGTCGGCCGAACCGGCGCTCGACCGCCTCCATTGCATCGCTCACTGCGGCGGCATCCGAGACGTCGCAGGTCAGCGCCAGCGTCGCCTCGCCTTGGTCGATTTCGGCGACCGCCCGGCCGAGCAACTCGCCCTCGATGTCGAGCAGCGCCACGCGCCAACCCTCGGCCAGGAACTTCTTCGCGGTCGCAAGCCCGATGCCGCGGGCGGCTCCGGTAACGAGAGCGATTTTTTGCGGGGCTTGCGGCATGGCAGAATTGTCCTCGAGTAGCATATGGGCGCAGGAGTGCAGGCTCCTTTTACTGCGCTTTTGTGCTGACGAGGAAGGGGCAGGCGAGGGCTGCGTGCAGCTGGAAAAATGCCAAATCCGTCACCCGAGGCGGCCGCTTCTTCGCGGCCCTCGAAGGATGACGAACATGAGGGGAAGTCGTCCTTACGCCAGCTCCGCCGAGGCACGCTGCATGTTGGCCGACATGTCCGCGGTCACGATGCTCTGCTCCTCGACCGCGGCTGCGGTGGAGGCGATGAACTCGTTGACACCTGCGATCGCGGCCTTGATCGCGGTGAGGGAGCTCGCGACGTCGCCGGAGATGGTGTTCAGCGCGTCGATTTCGGACGTGATCGTGTCGGTCGCCTGCTTGGCCTGGCTCGCGAGATTCTTCACCTCGGAGGCGACCACCGCAAAGCCGCGTCCCGCTTCGCCGGCGCGGGCCGATTCAATCGTGGCGTTGAGCGCGAGCAGATTGATCTGGCTGGTGATGCCCGAGATCATCTCGACGATGCCGCTCATGGCCTGTGCGGCGGCCGTCAGCTTCTGGGCCTGGAGGTCGGCGGACTCGACCCTTGTGGTCGCGACCTTGGACGTCTCGCGCGACTTCGTCATGGTCTCGGAGATCTCGCGGATCGAGGCGCTCATCTCTTCGCTGCCGGCCGCGACCGCATCGATCAGCCCGCGCGCGTTGTCGGCCTTCTTGCGGCCGATCGCCTGCGCGGTGATGTCGGTGGCGTATTTCACCACCTTGTACGGCTTGCCGTTGAGATCGAAGATCGGGTTGTAGGACGCCTGGATCCAGATCTCGCGGCCGCCCTTGGCGATGCGCTTGTATTCGGCGGCCTGGTATTCGCCGCGATTGAGTGCTTCCCAGAACTGGCGGTAGGCGGCCGAATTCTTCTCGTTCGGCTCGACGAACATGGAATGGTGCTGGCCCTTGATCTCGGCCAGCGCATAGCCCATCGCCTTCAGGAAGTTCTCGTTGGCAGTGCGGATCGTGCCGTCCATATTGAACTCGATCACCGCTTGCGATTTCTGGATCGCGGCGAGCTGGCCGTCATTGTCGGCCGCCTTCATCTTCTGCGCGGTGACGTCGGTGGCGAACTTCACCACCTTGAACGGCTTGCCGTTCTCATCGAGAATCGGATTGTAGGTGGCCAGAATCCAGATTTCCTTAGCCCCCTTGCCGAGCCGCTTGTATTCGGCAGCCTCGAACTCGCCACGGTTCAGCTTGGCCCAGAACGCGGCATAGGCCGGGCTCGCACGGTCCTCTGGTGTCACGAACATGGAGTGGTGCTTGCCCTTGATCTCATCGAGCGAATAGCCCATCGCGCCAAGGAAATTCTCGTTGGCGGTGACGATGGTACCGTCCATGTTGAACTCGATCACGGCCTGCGCGCGGTTGATCGCGGCGATCTTGCCGGACTCTTCCATGGCCTTGATCTTATAGGCCGTGATGTCGGTGGCGAACTTGATGAAGCTGACCACCTTGCCGTTTTCGTCGCGTAGCGGGGCGTAGGACGCGTGGACCCAGACTTCCCTGCCGCCCTTGCCGAAACGCTTGTATTGCGTGGTCTGGAATTCCCCGCGGTTCAGGCTGGCCCAAAAATCGCGGTAGCGAGTGCTCTCGCGCTCGGCCGGGTTGACGAAGATGCTGTGATGCTTTCCCTTGATCTCGGCAAGCGTATAGCCGCTCATCTTGAGAAGGTTTTCGTTGGCGTCGAGGATGGTGCCGTCGAGACCGAATTCGATCACGGCTTGCGACCGGTCGAGCGCCTCGACCTCCGCGATGGCGTGCCTGACCTTCTTGCTCAGGAAATTGAACACGTAAGCCCCGCAATGCTCGGAAGCGATCTGACAGGATCGCCATACCGTTTCCCCTGAGCTGAAAGTTGCATGCTATCCTTGAGCATCGGTAAATTCTGGAAAACGCTGCGACGAGCTCCGCGATTTCACGAGCAATAGCCAACTACTTCAACTGACAGCTGCTCTTGGTTTATATGCACGGTGGAGTTCACAATGCGGAGCCGTACTTGTACGGGGGCGCAGCCGAGATATTTTTTCGCGTCGCCTCGCATGGCGGTGTCGGCGCGGTCGAGGGCGAACCGTCTTTAACAAGATGCTCGCTGCGGAGACCATTGATGCCCGACGACCGCGAACGCCTGATCCGAGACCTCTTCGCCGCCTATCTCGCCAACGACCGGCAGCGGGTCGCCGACGCACTGGCCGACGATTTCCGCTTCACCAGCCCGTTCGACGACGACCTCGACAAGGCGACCTATTTCGAACGCTGCTGGAGCGACAGCGGCTGGATCGCACGGCATGACATCGAGCGCATCTTCGTCCGGGGCGAGGAAGCCTTCGTCACTTATCTCTGCCTTGCGACAGATGGCAGGAGTTTTCGCAACACGGAGTTCTTCACCTTCGCAGGCGGCAAGGTCCGGCGCATCGATGTCTATTTCGGCGCTGCCCGGCGGGATGGTCGTTTCCTGCCGCAGCCGCGCTAGGGCCGGGGCCCTCCAGATTATTTCCGCCGGCGTGTCGGTTCCGTGAGAGTTCGTTCGTCTTGAAGGCGAGCGGGCCTGCGCCTCACGGCGCATCCCGGAACCACCGCAGAAGCCAGGATACGACCCATGCGATTCATGATGTTGATGATCCCGCTCGGCTACGAGGCCGCGCCGCCGGACGTCCAGCTCGATCCCGAACGCGTCGCGGCGATGATGCGCTATAACGAGGCGCTGAAGGACGCGGGCGTGCTGATCACGCTCGATGGCCTGCATCCGCCGTCGATGGGCGCGCGAGTTTCATTTGCGACCGGCGAGCCTGTCGTGACCGACGGCCCATTCGCTGAAGCCAAGGAAGTCCTTGGCGGCTATTGGATGATCGAGGTCGCCTCGCGCGCAGAGGCGATCGCCTGGGCGAAGAAATGTCCGGCTTCGGCCAACGAAATCATCGAGATCCGCCAGGTGCAGGAGATGGCCGACTTTCCCCCTGACGTGCAGGCGGCCGCCGCCGGCTTCGACGATCTGAAGAACTAGCCACAGCGGCCGCGGAAAAATTCGCGGCTGTCGTCAATCAATCAGCAAGGAGAGAACCGATGAGCACCGAACATAAATTCCTCGCCGTCTATCTCGGCAGCATGAGCGGCGAAAAGATGAAGGCCTGGCATGCGATGCCTGAGGCTGAACGGAAGGCAAAAGAGCGCGAGGGCATGGCCGCCTGGCACGGCTGGGTCGAGAAGCATAAGGACGTCATCGTCGAGATGGGCGGCCCGCTCGGCAAGACCCGCCGGATCGACGGACGCGGCATTACGGAGATCAGCAATGCGCTGACCGGCTTCACGGTGGTGCGGGCTGCCTCGCAGGAGGAAGCTGCAAAACTGTTCGAGAACCATCCGCATTTTGCGATCTTCCCGGGCGAGGCGATCGAGGTCATGCCCGTGCTGCCGATTCCGCAGATGTAGCTGCGGACGAGGCCAATTCCGGGTGCGATGCCGTCGCTCAGGCCCGGCATCGCCCGTGAAAGTACGGGGTTAATCACGCCCGATTCCTGCTAGTGACCTTCACCGCCGGCTCATGTAAAGATCGTTCACATGAGCTGGCGCAAGGAGCAGCGCCGCGCCGAGCGCGGCTATCACCACGGAAATCTGAAGGAAGCCCTGTTGCAGGCCGCCCTGGGGCTGATCGCCGAGAAGGGCGCGGCCGGCTTCACCTTCGCCGATGCCGCACGCATGGCCGGCGTCAGCGCAGCGGCGCCCTATCGGCATTTCCGCGACCGTGACGAGCTGTTGTCCTCGATCGCCCAGCGCGGCTTCGAGCAGTTCGAGCAGCGCCTGACCGCGGCCTGGGACGACGGGCGCCCCGACACGGTCACCGCGTTCGAGCGCGTCGGCAAAGCCTATCTCGCCTTCGCCCGTGAGGAGCCCGCGTTCTACAACGCGATGTTCGAATCGGGCGTGCCGGTCGATGCCAATCCCGCACTTCAGGCCGCCAGCGAACGCGCCTTCAACATCATTCGCGCTGCAGCCGAGCGGCTAGCGGCGCTGACGCCGCCGGGTACGCCGCGGCCGCCGGCGATGATGATGGCGCTGCACATCTGGTCGATGGCGCACGGCGTGGCTTCGCTGTTCTCCCGTGGCGACGCCGCGCGACGAAAACTGCCGATGTCGCCGGACGAGCTGCTCGAGGCCGAGGTGCTGATCTATCTGCGCGGCCTCGGCTTCCCGACCGACCGTCGTCCTGCGGGCAAGGGCGCCGAGCCGCCGCCGGTGCCCCCGGAGGTGCCCTCCGGTTCAGGCGTGCCGCCCGGCGGCACTCCAGGTGGTCCTTGGGGCAAGCCGAAATAAAATTACCCAAATGATCACGCGGGCGTGTCTGGCGGCCAGCTTGACAAAATCGCGGGATGGTCTAGCTATGTAAATGTTATTTACATTCACAACGGCGCTGGTGCCGTGATGGAGATGGGAAATGGCCTACACCGCTGACGTTAATCGCTGGCGCGGCCCTTCGGACCAATACCAACAGTACGAACGTCCCCGCATGCTCGATACGCCCTGGCATCCCGGCTGGATCGCCGTGACCATCCTCGGCTTCATCATCTGGTGGCCGATCGGACTTGCCCTTCTCTTTTTCACACTCGGGAGCAGAAGAATGTCGTGCTGGAGCCACCAAGATCGCTGGCAGAACAAGATGGAAAAGATGCAGTACAAGATGGACCGCATGCGCGGCCGCATGGAGCGCCGCGGCTTCGGCTTTGGCTTCGGCCCCCCGTCCTCCGGCAACCGCGCCTTCGACGAGTACCGCACCGAGACGCTGCAGCGGCTCGAGGAGGAGCAGGTCGAGTTCAAGAACTTCCTCGACCGTCTGCGTCACGCCAAGGACAAGGAAGAGTTCGACCAGTTCATGGCGCAGCACAAGACGCGTCCGACCCCGCCGCCGACCGACCAGCAGCAGGGCTGACCTTCAAGGCTGACTGACACCTCTCAAAGCCTTCAGGCGCATGCCCCCAAAGTCCTGATGGCCCCGAGCCGCCCGTCTGCGCAACCCGCAGGCGGGCGGTTTGGTTTTTGGGTTCAATCTCTCGCGCGCGCGAGAGAGAGCAGGCGTTGGCCGGTTTCGGCCGCCATCATTGTTCGCATTGCTCGTCGTGCCGGGCCTAGCCCTGTCTCGAGATGCGGGTTGTAATTGATGGCAGCGACAACTGGTCGTAACTAAACCGGACGTTGCTGCAAAATGCCGCCTGACTGGTGCAATGCGGCCTGTCCAGAAAGCGAATCTTCTCTTGCAACCAAAGGGTGCTATGCATAATCTAAGTACGTTTTCACTCGATGATATTTGGCTGAATATTATTATTAGGGAGTATTTTCGTGCGGATCGTAACGATCGTTCGGAAGATAGCCCCTCGCTGCTATCCCAATTACCTCAAGGCTTTTGAAGACGGCGACGAAATCTTCGACCGCTTCAAGATCAACACGCCGCTTCGCATCGCGCACTTCCTCGCTCAGGCGCTATATGAAACCGGCCGCGGTACCGTTCTGTTCGAGAGCCTCAAATACAAAACCTCGGCGCGACTTCTCGAGATTTTCGGCATCGGCCATCATAGCGCGGCCATCCGGCCCGACGAGGTCGATCAATATCTCAACAATGATCGTGCCTTGGCCGAGCGCGTCTATGGATTGGGTAATCCGAAGAAGGCGAAGGAGCTTGGCAACAGCAAGCCCGGAGACGGATACAAATATCGCGGCGGCGGTCTGTTGCAGACGACGGGCGGCGCCAACTACCTGCGCATGGGCAAGCTCGCAGGCGTGGACTTCTACAATAACCCGGATCTGATTGTCTCACCCGAAGCGGCTCTGCTTCCCGCCCTACACGAATGGAATGAGGGAGGCCTGAACGCGTATGCGGATCGGAACGACATCCGTACGATCACGCGGCTCATCAACGGTGGTTACAACGGCCTGAGCGGACGCACGGAGCTCTTCGAGATCGTGTGGAGCGCAGTAGGCAAGAGCGGCGCGAACCGGGTGGCCTGGAAAGCCGCAACCACGTCGGATGAAACGCGCGAGCTTCAGGAGGCCCTGAACGATCTCGGGGCTGAGCCGGCGCTTGTCGTGGATGGACGATATGGTCCCGCCACGGCGCAGGCGGTCGAGTGGTTTCAAAACCACGCCAAGATTCCGGTCGATGGAAATGCAGGCGTGGTGACGCAGGCGGCGTTGAATCTCCGCCTGAATTCCCGGACGGCTTCAGAGCGCCCCTAAGAGCGTGCCGCCTTTTGACGCGCGAAGTTCGCCGGAGCTTCGCGAATAGATGTCTCGATTATTGAGGGCCGAATTTTAGCAAGTTCATTGCGCAGAAGGAATTGAGCATGACCGACGGCGAAAAGATGCTGAAGCTGGCCGAGTCCCGCATCGGCGAGAAATACGTCAATGTCTGCGTTCCCAAGAACAACAAGAACTGGCACGGTCCATGGGACTGCGCGGAGTTCATGTCCTGGCTAGTGTATCAGGTCGGTGGAATCCTGTACGGATGCGTCGACGACAACGGCAATCCTGCAACGGTCGAAGCCTATACGGGCGCCTGGAAGAGCGATTCACAAAAACTCGGAAAGCGCGTGCCGTGGCGGCAGGCAGCTTCAACGGTGGGCGGCATTCTTCTCCGCTATCCGCCCGGACCGGGCATGATGGGGCACATCGTCGTTTGTGACGGCGAGGGCGGCACCGTGGAGGCGATGGGCACCGCTTATGGCGTTCGTCGCGGCAAGGTGTCGGGCCGGAATTGGGATACCGGCGTCTTGCTGCCGAACTTTACGTATGGGGCGGCGGGTGGAGCACTCGACCTGGCTGAGCCGAGCCAGCTGTATGCGCTTGGGCAGCCGAACATGAAGGCGTCCGTCATTCGAGACATTCAACGCGCTTTGAAAGAGCTGGGATTCAATCCGGGGCCGATCGACGGTGAATACAATGACCTGACGGTGGCGGCGGTCGCAGCGTTTCAGGCGACCAAAGGACTCATTGTCGACGGACAGGTAGGACCGCAGACGGCAAAACGGTTGAAGATCGAACTCTAGGGATCGGCGGGATTCTCTCACCTGCCGCGCGCGCGACGGAAGCGTCCCGGCGCCATGACGCGCGCCGGGCTGCATCGCATGACCGCCGGCTTCAGCGCGCGGTGGCGAGCTGCGCGTGAACCGAAGCCAGGAAGTGTTCGTAGGCGTGATCCACGATCTCGTTGAGCGATCGCGTTCGTGCGAACATCGCCTTGGCCTCGGCGAGAAACTCCTCGCGGGTCGGTATCTTCGGCAGATGCAGGTGTGTCAGCGCATCGACGCCGTCATGCGCGCGATTGAGGATGTCGTGCAGCGTCGGCAGCTGCAGCTGGGTCGGGTCGGCGCGGTGCAGCGCCGAAGAGATCGCATGGGCAAGCTTCGGCGCGTCGAACCGCCCGGCAAGCTCGCGGGCGGCCCGATTGATGACGCGGGCGCCGAGCGGCTGCTCGTTGCGCAGCACCTGTTCGGGCGGCGCCTTCATGTTCCAGACGATTCCGAACCAGGACAACACCTTCAGCACGTAATAGGTGACGTCGATCTCCCACCAGCGAAAACCCTGCCGCACGCTGCTCTGATAGGCGTGGTGATTGTTGTGCCAGCCCTCGCCCATAGTGAGCAGCGCCAGCAGCCAGTTGTTGCGGGAATCATCGCCCGTCACGTAGCGCTTGCGTCCGTGCACATGGGCCAGCGAGTTGATGCAGAAGGTCGCGTGATAGACCAGCACCGTGCTCCACAGGAAACCGACGATCAGACCCGACCACCCCGCCGCCATGAAGCAGAGCGCTGCAAGCACGAAGGCCGGCAGCAGCTCCAGCCGATGCAGCCACATCAGCTCGGGAAAGACCGTGAGATCGCCGACTTTCACGAGATCAGTCCCATCGTGCTCCCGGTAAAAGATCCAGCCGAGATGGCTGTACAGGAAACCGCGCTGCCGCGGCGAATGCACATCCAGTTCGGTGTCGGAATGCAGATGATGATGCCGGTGCTTGGCCGCCCACCACAACACGCTCTTCTGCGCGGTGCTTTGCGCAAGGCAGGCCAGGATGAACTGAAACACGCGGCCGGTGGCGAAAGCCCGATGCGAGAAATAGCGGTGATACCCCGCCCCGATCGCAAACATCCGCACGACATACAGCGCCCCACAGATCGCGACGGCCTGCCACGTGACGCCTGACCAGATCGCCGCAAAGCAACCGAGATGGACCAGCACGAACGGTATGGCGGAGGGGTACATGACGTCGTCGTGGTGGTCGTCGGCGGGCGCGTTGGGCAACATGTTTCAGCGTGACCTCAGGTAACGGGGATCCGGGATTTTGCATCGGCAGCATTGAGGGCCGCCGGGTACGAAAAACCCGCGGGTGGCGGACCACCGCGGGGCTTGAGCGAGCTGCTTTGCGTGATCATCCCGGCCAAAGCAGCGTCGGCCGAAAATTCGACTGACTATATGGTCGCGGATGGCTGGCATGCAAGCTCGTAGCTCCACGGGGAGCTGCGGCATGGTGCTCAGGTAGTCATTGCGGCCGCCGCGTGGCGCGCGGGTTGCCCGCAGCCTATATTCGACACGTGAAGGAAGCACCAAAGCACCGGAGGCGGCCTTGATGGCAGCTGCGACCGCAACGAATGATCGCCTCTGGCAGAATATACGCGCGGAGGCGCAGCGTGCGTGCGCATCCGATCCCGTCTTCGGCAAGTCGCTTGCCGATGCGGTGCTGGCGCATGATAGTCTTGCCGCGGCTCTGGCCGATCTGATCGGGCGCAGGCTTGGCGGCAACGCCGCCGAACAGGCACGCTTCACGGCCTTTTCTATCGACGCCTTTCGTGGCGCGCCGGAATTGATCGAAGCGGCCGGCCGCGACTTGCAGGCGATCGTGCTCCGCGATCCCGCCGTCGCCGGCCTGTTGCCGCCGCTGCTGCATTTCAAGGGCTATTTGGCGCTCCAAGCCTGGCGCGTCTCGCACCGGCTCTGGCGTCATGACCAGCGCGACGCGGCGCTGCTGTTGCAGAACGAGGCCTCGAACGTCCTGCAGGTCAGCATTCATCCCGCCGCGACCCTTGGATCGTCGGTGTATCTCGACCACGCCACCGGGATCGTGATCGGCGCCAATGTGGTGATCGGCGACGAGGTCACCATCCTTCAGAACGTCAGCATCGGGCGCCATGGCGACTTGCCGATGCGCTCGCCGCGTATCGGCCGCGGCGTCTTCATCGGCTCCGGCGCGACCATCCTCGGCGACATCGAGGTCGGCGATTTCGCCAAGATCGGCGCCGGGACGGTGGTGATCAGTGACGTGCCCGCCGGCTGCACGGCAATCGGCAATCCCGCGCGTCTGACCAACTGCCCCGAACCCGCTTCCGCGGCCTGACGCTCACCGAGAGCGCGACGTTCCAATCCATGCGCCCGCGCAAAAAGACAGGCGCCTTAGAACCGAATCGCGATGAGGCCCGACCAAGCCCCGACGGCGCGTTTTCGCCTGCGCCGACGGGTACGACCATGACCACTATTGTATGCAAGGAGACCAGGCAGCGCATCGCGCTGCTTGCGCGTGCCTCGGACCTGTTCGAACGGTTCGGATGCTTGCTGCCGGTCGCGATCGCGTTCCTCAATGGTTGGCCGACCGAGGTCAAGACCTATCAGGAGTTCGTGGAAAGCGGTGCGTGGCACGTCTTTCTCAGCGGCGCCCTCTATCAGCTTGCCGCCTTCGCGCTTGGGCGCGCTGTTTCGTTTGCGGAAGCGGGGCTGGACCCATGATCCTGCTCCGCGACTTTGTGCTCTTTGTTCTGCCCGTGCTGATCGCGGCAGGCGGCTGGCTCTATGTGCTCAGCCTGCGCCGGCGAGCTCGCCCGTAACGCGATCGCTGGTTTCAGGCGGCGCGACGATGGCTCTCGCCGCCATGCTGGGGCGTGATCGGCTCCGAGCTGGTCTGGCCCGGCGCATCCAGCACCGCGACGTGATGACGGTAGACCATCTCCCAGCCCTTCCATCCCGTGAACAGGAGGATGCCGACCACGATCAGGGAGAGCACCACGCCCCACGGCTTGATCGCAGCCTCGGCGCCTTGGGCGTAGCGCAGGTAGAAATTGATCAGGGCCAGCACGACCGCCCCGAGATTGCCGACCATGTGGTACCAGGCATCGTTGAGGCGGCGGATGCGGGGCTCGCTGAAGAAGTCCGTAAAGCCGGCCACGGCCGCGACGAGCGCCATGACGATGCCAGCCCCGATCAGCCACATCGCGGCTCTGGCCCAGAAATTGTCGCCGGTTTCGATGAAGGCGAGATCGGCGATGGGCGCGCCGACCAGACATGCGACCGGGAACGGGATGAGCATGGGGTGGAGCGGGTGATCGCCGATCGCGGCGGTCGTCTTGGGGTTGATGGTCATGGCAGGACCTCGCGGAAAGTGATTTTTGGGACAATTTTTCGGGCGAGGGCTGGTTCCTCCGGACCAGGTGTCCGGACTCAAGCCGATCCAACTGCCTGCGCGATCTACCTTTCCCGCAGCCAAATTTGCCTGCGGTAACCTCGCATTAACCAACGCCGGGCTCTGGTAAGGGCGGACAGTCGCGCCCAAAGCCCGAAGCCGAGACCCGTCAAGGCCCGGGGCCAAAGGCCCATAGTTTTGACATCTTGGCAGGGAATGCAGACGGCCGGCTTTGGACGAGCCCCTGCACCCAGAAAGACAAGGCTTTGAGCGGGCTTGCCGGCCGCGCCGGTTCTAGCGCGGCCATTGGGGAACCGGCAGCCATTTGCTGGCCGGCACATCGGGTAACGATCGCCTTGAGAGGATACTGCTTATGAATCCGGCCGACGTGGCTCAGTCAGCCCTTCCGGTTGCCGCTTCCGCGGACGTGTCGCTGATCGCGCTGTTCTGGCAGGCTCACTGGATCGTGAAAGCGGTGATGCTGGGACTTCTGTCCTGCTCGGTCTGGGTCTGGGCGATCGCCATCGACAAGATCTTCCTGTTTGCCCGTACCCGCCGCTCGATGGACCGTTTCGAGCAGGCCTTCTGGTCCGGCGAATCGATCGAGGAGCTCTATCGCACCCTCTCGGCCAAGCCGACGCATTCCATGGCCGCCTGTTTCGTCGCCGCGATGCGCGAGTGGAAGCGCTCGTTCGAGAACCAGGCCCGCTCGGTCGCGGGATTGCAGATGCGCATCGACAAGGTGATGAACGTCTCGATCGCGCGCGAGGTCGAACGGCTGGAACGCCGGCTGCTGGTGCTCGCGACCGTCGGCTCCGCCGGCCCCTTCGTCGGCCTGTTCGGCACCGTCTGGGGCATCATGTCGAGCTTCCAGTCGATCGCGGCGTCGAAAAATACCTCTCTGGCGGTCGTCGCCCCCGGTATTGCGGAAGCACTGTTTGCGACCGCGGTCGGCCTTATCGCCGCCATTCCTGCCACTATTTTCTACAATAAGTTCACCTCCGAGGTGAACCGGCAGGCCCAGCGGCTCGAGGGCTTCGCTGATGAATTTTCCGCCATCCTGTCGCGTCAGATCGACGAGCGGGGCTGACGGACGGCATGTATAGTGTGAAGGGCAATTTGGGCACGCGATCATGGCGATGAACGTTGCGAGTTCGTCCGGAGGCGGCGGGCGCCGTGGCCGGCGCAAGCCCGTCGTGGCCGAGATCAACGTCACGCCGATGGTCGACGTGATGCTGGTGCTGCTCATCATCTTCATGGTGTCGGCGCCGATGCTGACGGTCGGCGTGCCGCTCGACCTGCCGCAGACCCAGGCCAAGAGCCTCGAAAACAATGACCAGAAGCCGATCCAGATGTCGATCGACATCAAGGGCAAGGTGTTCATCAACGACGCCGAGATCGCGATCAACGAGCTGGTGCCCAAGCTGAAGGCGATCACCGACGCGCGCGGCGGGCTCGAGGAGCGCATCTATCTGCGTGCCGACAAGAAGGCGGATTACGGCACGGTGGCCAGGGTGATGGGCCAGTTGTCCGGCGCCGGATTCAAGAAGCTCGCCCTCGTCACGGAAGCGGATCAGGGATAGGCCGGTGAAGGTGAACGTCGACAAGACACTCGTTGCGTCGATTGCCCTGCATGTCCTCGTGCTGGGATGGGGGCTGGTCACCTTTAGCAGCAAGGCCTACGTCGCGCCGGAAGAGTCGCTCCCGATCGACATCATCTCCACCGATCAGCTCGCGAAGATGATGGCCGGGCAGAAGACCGGCAAGAAGGAAGAGCTCAAGCCCAAGGTCGAGAAGATCGCCGAGCCCAAGCCGGAGGAAGACGCCGTCGGCAAGGTCACCGAGAAGAAAGAGCTGATCAAGACCAATTCGCAGCCAGAGCCGCCGCCGAAGCCGGTCGAGAAGCCGGTGGAGAAGAAGCCCGAGCCGCCGAAGCCCGTCGCCGAGGCGAAGCCGAAGGAAGAGCCGAAGCCGCAGGAAAAGAAGCCTGATCCGGCCAAGGAAGATCCGATCGCCGAGCTGCAGAAGAAGCTGGAGACCAAGAAGCCGCCGCCCAAGCCGGTTGAGCAGAAGGTCGCGGCGGTGCAGCCGCAGCAGCAGCCGAAGCCCAAGGAGCGCAGCTTCGATCCCGCACAGATCCAGCGCGACCTCGACAAGCGTGCCGCGACCCGGCACGAGCTCACGGGAACGGCGCTGAACGCGTCGGCCTCGCTGGGATCGGCGACCGGCACTGCTGCCAACAACGTTGCGACATGGCGCGGTGCGTTCCAGGGCGCGGTCAAGCGCTGCTTCACGCCGACCTATAACGGGCAGGATGCCGACCAGTACGAAGCCGACATCGACATTCCCATGAAGATCGACGGATCGCTGGCGTCCGAGCCCATCGTGGTCGCGGTGAGGGGACCGTCGCGGTCGATCGCCCAGGCGGTGGCGGAGAGCGCCAAGCGCGCCATCGTGCAGTGCCAGGTCTACTCGTTCATGCCGAAGCAGCAGTACGAGAGCTGGAAGCTCATTCCGATGACTTTCGGCCTGAAAGATATGTTGTGACATCCGAACAAAAGAATTTTGCAATGAATGACGTCCGATCGATGAACCGCCGCCGCTTCATGACCCTGACCGGATCGACGCTCGCGATGCTCGGGGGCGGACGTGCCTTCGCTCAAGGCCAGGACGGCCGCATCCGCATCGACCCCAATGCATTTCAGCCGATTCCGATCGCGATCACCGGCTTCGTGCCGGGCTCGCCGTCCGACGGCGACGTCGGCAACGGCGTCACGCAGGTCATCACCAACAATCTCAAGCGTTCGGGCCTGTTCGCGCCGATCGACCAGGCCGCCTTCATCGAGCGCATCAGCAACATCGACGTCGCGCCGCAATTCCAGAACTGGAAAACCCTCAACGCGCAGGCCCTCGTCACCGGCCGCATGACGCGGCAGTCAGACGGACGGCTGAAGGCCGAATTCCGTTTGTGGGACGTGGTCTCCGGCCAGCAGCTTGCCGGGCAGCAATATTTCACCTCGCCGGAATATTGGCGCCGCATCGCCCACATCATCTCCGACCAGATCTACGAGCGGATGACCGGCGAGAAGGGCTATTTCGACAGCCGCGTGGTGTTCGTGGACGAAAGCGGTCCGAAGGAGCGCCGCGTCAAGCGGCTCGCGATGATGGACCAGGACGGTGCCAATGTGCGCTACCTGACCCGCGGCTCCGACCTCGTGCTGACGCCGCGCTTCTCGCCGAACTCGCAAGAGATCACCTATATGGAGTTCGGCCAGGGCGATCCGAAGGTCTATCTGTTCAACATCGAGACCGGCCAGCGCGAGATCGTCGGCAACTTCCCGGGCATGACCTTTGCGCCGCGCTTCTCGCCGGACGGCCAGCGCGTCATCATGAGCTTGCAGCAGGGCGGCAATTCCAATTTGTTCGTGATGGATCTGCGCTCGCGCTCGACCACGCGCCTCACCGACACGCCGGCGATCGACACGTCTCCGTCTTACTCGCCGGATGGCACCCGCATCTGCTTCGAGTCCGATCGCGGCGGCAGGTCGCAGATCTACGTGATGGCGGCGGGCGGAGGACAGGCGCAGCGCATCTCCTTCTCCAAGGACGATACCAACGCCAGCTACTCGACCCCGGTGTGGTCGCCGAAGGGCGATTACATCGCCTTCACCAGGCAGGGCGGCGGACAGTTCTCGATCGGCGTCATGAAGCCGGACGGCTCCGGCGAGCGGCTGCTCACCTCCGGCTTCCACAACGAAGGGCCGACCTTCTCGCCGAACGGCCGCGTGCTAATGTTCTTCCGCGATCCCGGCGGCAGTGGCGGGCCGTCGCTGTTCAGCGTCGACATCTCTGGCCGCAACGAGCTCAAGGTGCCGACGCCGGGCTTCGCCTCCGACCCCGCGTGGTCGCCGCTGCTGTCCTCGACGGCGGGCTGACAAGAGAACGCTAAAACATCGCGCGTTCAGACGCGCGATGTTGTCGAAAAACGCGCCGATTTTTTCGACTTCTCGGCGCCAAGCAAGCTTTCCTTCACCTTGCGCCCGGCAAGGCTTGCCTAGTTGCTTGATATTTAAGCGGAAATCGGTTCGCTGATACCGAAAAACAACTCGACTTTAACGATGTTCCCTCAGAAAGACTTCATCTGGGCTGGGTAAGACTACGCGCCAAACAGGACGCGTAACAAGCCAATGCAACTGGCCGACCAGAAGCAGAGTGATCGAGACGAGCTGGAGCCGATACTCTACGCCGCTCTCATCAACTCCATGGTGCAGAATTTCTGGGCGATCTTCTTCGGCTCGGCCTCCGCGGCCGTGGCCGCGGTGATGACTGCGTTGAAGACGGGCGATGTCTGGCTGTGGCCGCTCGCGTTTCTGCTGATCGCCATCGGCACCGCGCGCGCGTTCCAGATGCGCGGATATGAAAACCGCACCCAGGTGCTGTCATTCGAAGAGGCCAAGCACCTGGAGCCGCGTTACTGGATCGGCGCGCTGAGTTATGCGGCGGTGCTCGGTGTGTGGGCCTTCGTCGTCATCTACAACAACAACGATCCGGTCGCCGACATGCTCTGTGTGGCCATCGGCATCGGCTACACTGCGGGCGGCGCCGCCCGCAATTACGGGCAGCCCCGGGTGATCCAGTGGCACGTCGCACTGGCCTGCGGTCCGATGTCGCTCGCCCTGCTGCTGCACGGCGGCTTCTACCACATCGGTCTTGCCATCCTGCTGGTGTTCTTCTTCATCGGGCTGAAGAACATCAACCTCAGCCTGCATGCGATCTTCGTCAAGGCGCTGACCTCGAGCTTCCGCGAATCCGCGCTGGCGAGCCAGTTCGACACCGCGCTCAACAACATGCCGCATGGCTTGTGCATGTTCCGCGCCGACGGCCGCCTTGCGGTGATGAACCATCGTTTCGGCGAGCTGATGGCTTTGCCCGAGGACCTCGTCAAGCGCGGCGCCACCGCCGCCGATATCGCGGCGGCCTGCGTTTCCGCCGGGTCGATCTCGGCGGAGAGCGGCGATCAGATCCTGGCCGAGATCGAGCATGCGCGGATCTGCGAGATCGTCACCGCGGATCCGGATTCCTCGCGCGGCCGCACCCTGGCCTGGACGTTCCAGCCGATGACCGGCGGCGGCACGGTGCTGCTGCTGGAAGACATCACCGAACGCACCAATGCGGAAGCCCGCATCAGCCATCTCGCCCGTTATGACGAGCTCACCGCGCTGCCCAACCGTGTCAGCTTCCACGACGAGATCGAGCGGCTGCTGAAGAATTCGCATCATGCCGAGCGGCTGTCCGCACTGCTGTTCGTCGACCTCGACCAGTTCAAGCAGGTCAACGACACGCTCGGTCATCCCTGCGGCGACCAGCTGCTGTGCGCCGTCGCCAACCGTCTGCGCGAGATGCTGCGCCCCGAAGATTTCGTCGCCCGCTTCGGCGGCGACGAATTCGTCGTGTTCCAGCAGAACATCTCCTCGCCCGAGGACGCCGCCGCGCTGGCCCGCCGCATCGTCGAGCGGCTGAGCGAGCGCTACCGCATCGACAATCATTTGGTCGAGATCGGCGCCAGCGTCGGCATCGCGCTGACCTCGCCGGGCGATGCCAGTGCCGATACGCTGCTCAAGAATGCCGACATGGCGCTGTACCGCGCCAAGGCCGACGGCCGCGGTACCTTCTGCTTCTTCCGCGACGAGATGGCGGCGACCGTCGAGGCCCGCCGCATCCTCGAGCTCGACCTGCGCAAGGCGCTCGCCAACGAGGAATTCGAGCTGTTCTACCAGCCGCTGGTCAATCTGAAGTCCGGCAAGATCACCACCTGCGAGGCGCTGCTGCGCTGGAATCATCCGGTGCGCGGCACGGTCTCGCCGATCGACATCATCCCGGTCGCCGAGGACATGGGCCTGATCGTCGATCTCGGCCGCTGGATCCTGCGCCGCGCCTGCATGGAATGCATGAAGTGGCCGGAGGGCGTCAGCGTCGCCGTCAACTTCTCGCCGCAGCAATTCCACCAGCGCGACGTGCTGAGCGAAATCCGTTACGCACTGGAGGTGTCGGGCCTGCCGGCGCATCGGCTGGAGATCGAGATCACCGAGTCCTCCCTGCTGCGCAACACCCAGCTGACCCACGACATCCTGTCGCAATTGCATGCGCTCGGCGTGCGCATTTCGCTCGACGATTTCGGCACCGGCTATTCCAGCCTCAGCTATCTGCACAATTTCCCGATGCAGAAGGTGAAGATCGACCGATCCTTCCTCGAAGGCATCGACACCGACCGCCCGCTGACGCTGCTGCGCGGCGTGGCGCGGCTGTCCGCCGATCTCGGCATGGCCGTCGTGGTCGAAGGCATCGAGACCAATGAGCAGCTCGATCTGATCAGCGCCGACGGCACCGTCTCCGAGGCGCAAGGCTATCTGTTCAGCCGTCCGGTGCCCGCCGTGCGGATGCGCCAGCTGCTCAACGCCTCGCATGGACGGCGCGGCGAAGGCCAGCTTCACGTCGCCAGCTCGCGCTCCTTCGCTTAAGTCCGTTTCTCAAAACGTCCCAACATTTCAGGCTGTTGCAGGGTACCGTAGTGCTACGGTGGTTAACCCTAACCGTTCGATTGCTTTGCATACTTGTTAAGAAGGTGTTAATAAATCATGGCGCGCGCGCAAGTTGTCTTGCGGGAATTGCCTTTGAATGTCGCGACGTGAGTGTGGGTAAGGAGTTGGAATGCAGTCCTCAGCCAGATCTGTCATTTCGGCTGTTGGACGGGGAGCGGAGCTTCTGACCGACGTCGATTATCATCTTGCGGAAACCGTCGCTGAGAAGGAGGAGATCTACAATCTCCGCTACCGCGCCTATCTGCGGGAGGGCGCGGTCAAGCCCTCCGCCGATGCGCGGGTGACCGACCGCTACGACGAGCTGCCGAACGCGTGGACCTTCGGCGTCTATCTCCATGGCGAGCTCTGCAGCTCGGTGCGCATCAGCGTGCTGACATCGGAATGGCGCGAGTCCACCTCGGCCGATGTCTTCCCCGACATCCTGCTGCCGCGGCTCGACCGCGGCGAGGTCATGATCGACCCGACCCGCTTCGTCGCCGATCCCGACCAGGTAAAGCGGGTTCCGGAATTGCCCTATCTGACGACGCGTCTCGCTTACATGGCCTGCGAGCATTTCAATGCCGATCTCGGTCTCGCCATCGTGCGTCCCGAGCATCAGGCTTTCTACCGGCGGGTGTTCCTGCACGAGACCATCGCCGAGCCCCGCCTGGTTCCCGGCCTCACCAAGCCGTTCGGACTGATGGCCGCGGACTTCCCGACCTTCCGCAAGAAGGTGTTCGAGCGTTATCCGATCATGCGGTCGACCGCGTTCGAGCGGCGGATGCTGTTCGGGCGCGGCGGCCAGCGCCAGGTGCCGCAGCGACCGGTGCTCGTGGCGGACGCCGCGCACGCCTAAAGTCGGCGGTGGCGCGGATGCGGCGCCAGGTTTGAGCCTGGGCTCGGCCTTTTGCCCGTCACCCCTTACCCATCGCGCGTCGCCACGCATCACGCCCTTGGCCCAAAATTCAGGCGAAAGCCGGCGTTTTTGCCGGCCGGTGCGACTTGCCTTCACCCTCGCGCCACATTTACAACCCATTAACCATGACGGGTGCTTTTCGCTGGTTGGGGGCATTTGATCGGCTGAGGCAAGGTTCCGTCAAGGTTGACGGAACGTTCGCTTAACCAACCCCCTGTAGACCGGACAGCAGTGGACTAACGTGAGCGTGGAGGCTCCGGAATGAAACATCCTATGCGTATCCTCCAGGGATTGAAGCTGGTCGCGGTGCTCGCCGTCGCGCTGTCGATGGGCGCCTGCGCCAACAAGAATGCTGCGACGGATGCGATGGCCAATGCGGCAACGCCTGGCAGTCAGCAGGATTTCGTCGTCAACGTGGGTGACCGCGTGTTCTTCGAAAGCGACCAGACCGATCTGACCCCGCAGGCGATCGTGACCCTGGAGAAGCAGGCGCAGTGGCTGCAGACCTATCCGCGCTACAGCTTCACCGTCGAAGGCCACGCCGACGAGCGCGGCACCCGCGAATACAATATCGCGCTCGGCGCCCGCCGTGCCCAGTCGGTGCGTTCGTTCCTCGCCTCGCGCGGCATCGATCCGAACCGCATGCGCACGATCTCCTACGGCAAGGAGCGGCCGGTCGCCGTCTGTAACGACATCTCCTGCTGGTCGCAGAACCGTCGTGCCGTCACCGTGCTGAACGCGAGCTCCTGACGCCGAGATACTGGCTCTCAGTCAGGCGCCGTTCATCTTCCAAGACCGATTATGCCGGCGCCCTCTCGGGCGCCGGTTTCGTTTCAGCAATCCGTGACAGAATCCCCGTGGTGCCAGACACATTTTTGGCGTACTCCCCTTCAATGTGTGGCGCGTCGCATGTTCCGTCGCAGGCCATTTCGCTTTCGTCGTCAGGGCAAGATGTCATCCAGATTTAAGGTCTTTACAGGCGCCGTGGCCATCGCCGCGCTGCTCCCCTTGTGCACGCCCGTCTTCGCCCAGACCGATGATGATCCCGAGATGCGGATCGAGCGGCTGGAGAACCAGCTGCGCCAGCTCACCGGCCAGAACGAAGAGCTGCAATACCGCAACCGCCAGCTCGAAGAGCGGCTGCGGGCGCTCGAGGGCGGCGCCCAAGGCGCGCCCGGACAGGCGCCCAACGTCGCGGCGATGCCGCCCGCCCAGGTCGGACCAGGTCAGGTCGCGCCCGGCTATCGCCAGCAGCCGCAGCAGCAGGCCGTGCAGCCGAATTACGAGCAGCCGCAGAGCGCCGCTCCGGCGCCGATCATTCAGGAGCAGCCGGCGCCCGGCGCTCCCGGCACGCGTCGCCGCGGCGATGCCTTCGATCCGAGCCAGAACCCGAACGCGCCCGGTGCGCCGCGCGCGCTCGGCGGCGGCCCGCAGCCGATGCCGTCGGGAGCACCAGGCGGCCGCGGCGCCGGCGAGCCGCTCGATCTCGCCAACACCGGCCCCCGTTATCAGCAGCAGGCCGCTCCCCCGGCCGCGCAGCCCGGCTATCCGCCGGCCCAATCCGGCTATCCGCCGCCGGCTGGCGGCGCCGGCCTGACCACCCTGCCGCCCTCGGCGACGCCGCGCGACGAGTTCGACCTCGGCATCGGCTACATGCAGCGCAAGGACTACGCGCTCGCCGAGCAGACCATGAAGAACTTCACGCAGAAATATCCGAGCGACCCGCTGCTCGGGGACGCGCAATACTGGCTCGGCGAGAGCTACTTCCAGCGCCAGCAATATCGGGACTCCGCGGAAGCCTTCCTCGCCGTCACCACCAAATATGAAAAATCGGCCAAGGCTCCGGATGCGCTGCTGCGGCTCGGCCAGTCGCTCGCCGCGCTGAAGGAGAAGGAGGCCGCCTGCGCCGCCTTCGGCGAGGTCGGCCGCAAATATCCGCGCGCCTCCGCCGGCGTCAAAGCCGCGGTCGACCGCGAGCAGAAACGGGTGAAGTGCTGACGTCGGGGTCCTGACAATGCGGATGGTGCTGCGCTAGACATCGTAACCATCCGCCTGCGGCAGTCAGGGCCCGCGTCATGTCAGACGATGACAATTCTCCGATCTCGGCACGCGAGGCGAGGCGGCTCTTCGCCGGCCTGAAGCGCGCGCCGGCGCTGGTGCTCGCCGTGTCGGGCGGGCCGGACTCGGTCGCGCTGATGTGGCTCGCGGCGCGCTGGCAGCGCAGCCTTGCGCGCGGCCCGCGTCTCACCGTCGTCACGATCGATCACGGCCTGCGGCGAGAGGCGGCGCGTGAGGCGCGCGAGGTCAAGCGGCTCGCCACTGAGCTCGGATTGCCGCACCGGACCCTGCGCTGGCGCGGCGCAAAGCCGAAGACCGGACTGCCGGCGGCGGCGCGCGAGGCGCGCTACCGCCTGCTCGCGCAGGCCGCGCGTGCCGTCGGCGCGAGCCATGTGCTGACCGCTCACACCCGCGACGACCAGGCCGAGACCCTCTTGATGCGCCTGTTGCGCGGCAGCGGACTTGCCGGGCTGTCGGCAATGGCCTCCCTCAGCGAGCGCGACGGGATCGTGCTGGCGCGTCCGCTGCTTGAGGTCCCGAAGGCGCAACTGATCGCGACCTTGAGGCGGGCCAGGATCGGCTTTGCCGACGATCCCACCAACCGCGACACCGCCTTCACCCGGCCGCGGCTGCGCGCGCTGCTGCCGCTGCTTGCGGCCGAGGGTGGCGATGCCCGCACGCTGGTGCGGCTCGCGGCCCGGCTGGCGCGGGCCAATGCGGCGGTCGAGGTGCTGGCCGACGGCGCCGAGCGCTTCCTCCGTTTGCGGGATCGCGGCGATGCGCCGCAGGCTGGCGTTCGAAGCTTCGAGGCCGCGACCTTTGCCGGCCTGCCGGAGGAGGTCCGGCTGCGGCTGCTGCTGCGGGCCATCAACGCGCTCGGGCATGAAGGGCCGGCGGAACTCGGCAAGATTGAATCTCTCCTGGCCGTGCTCGACCAGGCCATCGCCGCAAGCCCTCGCGCAGGCGCAAACGGCCGTCCGGCCATGAGGCAGACCCTTGCGGGAGCCTTGATCAGCCTTGCCCGCGGGCGTATCCACATCGCACCGGCGCCGGCCCGGCGTCGCAAGGGCGGATAGGCGCGGGCGTGGGCGGATCATGACACCGGCCAATTCGGCCCCGTGCCGTCAGGACACCTTAACCAGGCAGGAAAAACCCCGGTCAGGTCGCCATTATTTCAGCGGGAATCGCTCTAAGATGGGATAAATAGTCCCATCTCGTTCCCTTGGCAGCGACCGGGGCGGCACCTAAATTGTATGCGTCTAACGATGAGGATTCCTTGGGGATTTCCTCGTAGAGCCCAAGGATGAGGCCGCGATCCGCGCGACCACGAAGGAAGATCGATGAACGCCAATCTGCGCAATTTCGCCCTCTGGGTCATTATTGTCTTGCTGCTTTTGGCGTTGTTCACGCTCTTCCAGAATCCAGGTCAGCGGGCCTCCTCGCAGGACATCGCCTTCTCGCAGCTCCTGAGCGAGGTCGACCGCGGCAATGTGCGCGACGTCGTGATCCAGGGGCCGGACATTCACGGCACCTTCACCAACGGCTCCAGCTTCCAGACCTATGCGCCCAGCGACCCGACGCTGGTGAAGCGTCTCTATGACAGCAAGGTCCAGATCACCGCGAAGCCGCCGGGCGACAACGTGCCGTGGTTCGTCTCGCTGCTGGTCTCCTGGCTGCCGTTCATCGCCCTGATCGGCGTGTGGATCTTCCTGTCGCGGCAGATGCAGGGCGGCGCCGGCAAGGCGATGGGCTTTGGCAAGTCGCGCGCCAAGATGCTGACCGAAGCGCATGGCCGCGTCACCTTCGAGGACGTCGCCGGCGTCGACGAGGCCAAGCAGGACCTCCAGGAAATCGTCGAATTCCTCCGCGACCCCGGCAAATTCCAGCGCCTCGGCGGCCGCATTCCGCGCGGCGTGCTGCTGGTCGGCCCTCCCGGCACCGGTAAGACGCTGATCGCGCGTGCGGTCGCGGGCGAAGCCAACGTGCCGTTCTTCACCATCTCCGGTTCTGACTTCGTCGAGATGTTCGTCGGCGTCGGCGCGAGCCGCGTCCGCGACATGTTCGAGCAGGCCAAGAAGAACGCGCCCTGCATCATCTTCATCGACGAAATCGACGCGGTCGGTCGTCACCGTGGCGCCGGTCTCGGCGGCGGCAATGACGAGCGCGAGCAGACGCTGAACCAGTTGCTGGTCGAGATGGACGGCTTCGAGGCCAACGAGGGCGTGATCCTGATCGCCGCGACCAACCGGCCCGACGTGCTCGATCCCGCGCTGCTGCGTCCCGGCCGCTTCGACCGCCAGGTCGTGGTGCCCAATCCGGATGTCGTCGGCCGCGAGCAGATCCTCAAGGTTCACGTTCGCAAGGTGCCGCTGGCCCCCGATATCAACCTCAAGACCATCGCGCGCGGCACCCCGGGCTTCTCCGGCGCCGACCTGATGAACCTCGTCAACGAGGCTGCGCTGACCGCCGCCCGCCGCAACAAGCGGATGGTGACGCAGGCCGAGTTCGAAGAGGCCAAGGACAAGGTGATGATGGGCGCCGAGCGCAAGTCGCTCGTCATGACCGAGGAAGAGAAGTTGCTGACGGCCTATCACGAGGGCGGCCACGCCATCGTCGGCCTCAACGTCGTCGCGACCGACCCGATCCACAAGGCGACCATCATTCCGCGCGGTCGTGCGCTCGGCATGGTCATGCAGCTCCCCGAGCGCGACAAGCTGTCGATGTCTCTGGAGCAGATGACCTCGCGGCTCGCGATCATGATGGGCGGCCGTGTCGCCGAAGAGCTGATCTTCGGCCGCGAGAAGGTGACCTCGGGTGCGTCCTCCGACATCGAGCAGGCGACACGCCTGGCCCGGATGATGGTGACGCGCTGGGGCCTGTCCGAGGCGCTCGGCACCGTGTCCTATGGCGAAAACCAGGACGAGGTTTTCCTGGGCATGTCGGTGTCGCGCACCCAGAACGCATCGGAGGCGACGGTCCAGAAGATCGACACCGAGATCCGGCGTTTCGTGGAAGAGGGCTACAACGAAGCGACGCGTATTCTCACCGAGAAGCGCGCCGATCTCGAAGCTCTCGCCAAGGGCCTGCTCGAGTTCGAGACGCTGAGCGGCGACGAGATCGTCGATCTGCTCAAGGGCAAGAAGCCGAACCGCGAGTCCGTGCTCGAGCCGAGCACGCCGCGTGCCTCGGCGGTGCCCCCGGCCGGCAAGTCGCCGCGCCCGCGGCCCGATGCGGATCCCGGCCTGGAGCCGCAGCCGCAGGCGTAATCGCGAGCGACAGATGAGATTGCAAAACGCGGCGGAAACGCCGCGTTTTTTGTTGGCCGGCGGTTCGTGGATGCAGAGCGTCCCCGGCGCGAGCGAGGCGCGCGGCTTCCGGGGCAAACGCGGGAATCACTAAAGAAGAACTTAACGCTTGCGGCCTATTTTGGCCCGCCATGACTGACCAGGTCGTCCACAGCGCGGTTCAACCGTTTTCGGCACGTGCAGCGCTCCCTTGGGCAGTGGGCCTCGGTGTCTATGCCCTGCTGCTGATCGTTGGGCCGTGGCTGCTCGGTGATCCCGACAGCTATTCTCATATCGAGGTCGGGCGTTGGATCATCGCGCATGGCACCCTGCCGGAGAGCGATCCCTTTTCGTTTTCGAAGCATGGCGCGCCCTGGATCACGTTCGAATGGCTCTCGGAAATCGTCTACGCCGGAGCCTACGCATTGTCCGGCTGGCCCGGCGTCGTCGTCGTCGCAGCAGCGGCGATAGCGCTCGCCTTTGGCCTGTTCACCTTCTTCCTGCTGCGCGAGCTCTCGCCGGCCCTGACGCTGCTGATGGTGATCGCGGCCGTCATCCTGCTGGCGCCGCATATGCTGGCGCGGCCACATGTCCTCGTGCTGCCGGTGATGGTGATCTGGGCGGCCGCCCTGGTGCGCTGCATGGATCGCGGCGGGCCTCCGCCATACTGGGCGCTGCCGCTGCTGGTGCTGTGGACCAATCTGCATGGCAGCGTCGTGCTCGCGCTCGGGCTGATCGGTCCGGCGGTGCTCGAGGCGCTGCTGCGTGAGGAGCGAAGCGAATGGCCGCGCGTGCTGCTGCGATGGCTGCCCTTCTCGGCCCTTGCCCTCGCAGCGTCCTGCCTGACGCCGCACGGGCCGGAGCCGCTGCTGATGCCGCTGACGACGCTCGGCCTCGGCTCTGCGCTCGCCTGGATCGGGGAATGGCGGCCGCAGGATTTCAGCCATGTCGGTGGCTTCGAGTTGCTGCTGCTGGCCGGCATCTTTGCGCTCGCGCGCGGCGTGACGCTGCCGGTCGTGCGGGCCCTGGTGGTGATCGGCCTGCTCCATTTCGCACTGGCGCAGGTCCGCAACGCGGATCTGCTGGCCATGCTGGCGCCGCTCTATCTGGCGGCTCCCTTGGGCAGGAAGTTCGGCGGGCGGGTCACGGACGATGCGGAGGGGGCGTCGCGTGGCCTGAATCTGGCCGCGTTCGGTGTTCTGATCGCGATGAGCGGGGCGGCGCTGGCGCGCGACATACGGCCGGCTCCCGTCATCACCCCTCAGGCTGCCATCGCTCAAGCCGACCTCGCCAAGGCGGGGCGTGTGCTCAACGACTATTCCTTCGGCGGCTATTTGATCTTTGCCGGCATTCCCACCTTTATCGATGGTCGCGGCGAACTGTATGGCGGGCCGTTCATCGACCGCTACAATCGTGCCCTGGCGCTGGTCGACCTCGCAGATTTTCTCAAGCTGCTCGACGAATACGACATTGGCGCGACGCTGCTCGCGCCGCGGACACCGGCGGTCGCGATGCTCGACCGGCTGCCGCAGTGGCAACGCGTCTACAGCGACGACGTGGCGGTCGTGCACAAGCGGCGGGATACGCCGCAAAGATAAAGTCAGACGGTCCCGAAGGCCGCGTATTGGCCGCCGAGCGACACGCCGCTCAGGGCATCTTCGAGGCGACGCGCCGGTTTGGTGTCCCAGGGGAGCAGCAGGAAATGGCGGGCGCCGATCTCGCGCAAGCCGCCCGCAGCCATCAGCTTTCGGACTTTGCCGGCACTGAGCAGGACGGCGTCCCGGTCGAACTCACAGCGCGCAACGGCAAGACGTGTCAGCGGGTTGTAGGGATTGTGCTCGATCACGCAGACGAGCCCCCCGGGGCGCACCACCCGCCGCATCTCGGTGATGAAATGCGTCCATTCGGCCGGCACGATATGGTGCATCACGCAGATGGCCGTCACGAGATCGAAGCTGGCGTCCTCGAAGGGAAAACTGCGGCCGTCAAACTCGCGGTAGTCGACCCCGCTATTGGCCGCGCGGGCCTGCGCCAGGCTGGCCGACGAAACGTCGATACCGCTCAAGCAGCCGACCATGCCGTGCAGCAGCGGATGAAGGCTGCCCACGCCGCAGCCGACGTCCAGCATGTCGGGCCTCTCGGTGTTCAGCCGCTCCGCGATCAGATTGCGCAGCAGATCGGCCTTCGCGCGCATGAAGAAATCATGCGGCAAGCCGGAGAAGTCGATCGAGGATTGGACAACGTCACGGTAGTTGGCGTGATAGCCGTCGAAGAGCTCGCTCATGCGCCGGGTCACTCGTTGACGGCGTGGATGGCAGGGGCTGCCGCCGCCTCGTTGCGATCGAAGCCGGCGCGCGTCTGCACCACATAAAGCGGGCGGCGCTTCACCTCGGCATGGATGCGGCCGACATAGAGCCCCACGATGCCGGTCATCAGCATGTTGATTCCGCACAGCAGGGACACCACGACGATCGTCGACGACCAGCCGGTGACGAGATGGCTGTCCTTGCTGAGCCACAGCAGGATCACCCAGCCGCCGTAGAGCAGGGCCAGTCCCGAAACCGTCAAGCCGCACCAGATCGCAAGCCGCAGGGGCAGATCGGAAAAGCCGAGCGCGGCGTTCACCGCGAGCCGCACCATCTTGAACAGCGGGTATTTGGTTTCGCCCGCAGCGCGCTCGAGGCGGTGGAAGGCGACCTCGGCCTGCCGGAAACCGAGCCAGGCGATCATGCCGCGTACGAATCGATCCTGCTCCGGCATCTGCCTGAGTGCATCGAGCACCTTGCGATCGATCAGGCGGAAGTCGCCGACATCGGCGGGGATGCCGACCGAGGACATCCTGCCGAGGAGCCGGTAGAACAGATGCGCCGTCGCACGCTTGAACCGGCTTTCGCCTTCGCGCGACAGGCGGCGGGCGTGGACGACGTCGTTGCCTTCCTGCCATTTTGCGATCAATTGCTCGATCACTTCGGGCGGATCCTGCAAATCGGCATCCATCACGATGATCGCGTCACCTTCCGCTGCGTCCATGCCGGCGGTGATGGCAACCTGATGGCCGAAATTTCGCGACAGGCCGATATAGCGAAAGCGCGGATCGCGCTTGGCGAGCGCCTCGAGCACGATCGAGCTGGAATCGCTGCTGCCGTCGTCGACGAAGATCGCTTCGGCCGGACCGTCGAGCCGGGACAAGACCAGGTCGAGCCGGCGCAGCAGGACCGGCAGCACGGCTTCCTCGTTGAACACGGGGATGACGAGGCTGTAGCGGATCGATCTGGAATTGGCCGCCATGCGAGAGAATCCGGCTGGGTTGCAGGGGCGGGAGTCTAGTTCGGCGGTGGTTAAGGTCGCCTTGCCGCAACCGTTAAGGATCTAGGGCCCTCGGGCGATTGAGGGCGGAGGCGGAACGGGATGGCGATGCCCGATTAACCATGCTTGCGCAGCTGCGGCGTCGGTCTAGGAGCTGCGGCGGATCTTGTAGAGAACAAATCGCTGCGAGCTATCCAACACCTCCAGCAGATCCGGCAGCGGGTTCGCGGCCGGCGGTCCGAGCACATAGAGATAGTCGTAGTCCCGGTACCAGGTGCGGATGAACGGCGGAACGTCCGCCGGCGGCTGTCTCGTTGCGATCACCGCAAGCAGCTCCGACGGCACCGGTCCTCCGTAGGGAATGGCAAGGCGGCGCACGGCCTCGCGTGGCCGCACCGGCTGCTTGCCCGCTTCCGTGAAGAGGTTGGGCACGAACGCGTTGGCATAATGCACGGCCAGCGTCGGCGCATAGTACATCGGATACGAGGTGAGGTCGGCGAAGGGCGGATCACCATTGTCGCCCGTGCTGCCAACGAGAACGCGTGAGCCGCGCTCGATCTTCTGGAACGAGGCGATGATCGCCGCATAATCGGCGCGGTAAGGCAGCCACACCGCGAAAACGACCGCGAGATTGATCAGTATGATGCCGCTGATCGCGGCGAGCGCAGCCGTTCTCCAGGCCCGGCTGGGCAGCGACAGCGAGCAGAAGGCCGGCAGGATCAGAGCTGCAGCGGGAATCACGCGAAGGTCGACGAACGAGGTTCCGAACAGCTTCGAGGGAATGACGAGGTAAAGCAGCGCAAAGCCGATCGCGAGCCAGAGGCCGGCCGGCTCGAGCTTGAGGACGCCGCGCCTTGCAGCGAACAGCAACGAGATCATCAGCGCCAGCCCGGTCACTGCCGATGCCGTCGGGCTGTAGCCGTTCAGGATGCGCAGCGGCCAGATCGGCTTGAATCCGAAGAACCAGCTCGTCCCTTCGCTTCCGATCGAGCCCGCGGTCAATTGCATGATCCCGAACAACACAAGCGCCGGCAGGGCCAGCGCGCCGAGCCGCGCGGCCGCCACCCGGTACGATATTCGCTGCTGACGAATGCGCGAGAGCTCGTAGAGGCCAAGCGTCGCACCGTAGATGCCGAGCGAGAAGAAATGCGCCGCGTAGAGCGCAGCGACGAACAGCACGTTGGCGACGAAGCGCAGCGGCCATGGGCCTTCGGCCAGCATCAGATAGATTGCGATGCCCCAGAGAGCGAGGCCGAGGCCAAACTCGAAATTCACGAAGCCCCAGCTGAACGGCAGACAGTAGAGGAAAGCGAGTGCAGCGAAGCCGGCAAGATGGACCCGTCCCTTCCGGGTCCATTCCAGCAGCAGCGCGCCCCCGACGATCAGCAATTGGCTCAGCAGCAAAAACAGCCGCGTGGCGTTCTCGACGCTCATCAGCCGCGCCAGCTGCGGCACCAGCAGATCCATTCCAAGGTTGGGATAGAAGGCCCAGGCCACCTCGTAATGCGGATTGGCATCGGGGGTGCCGCTCTGGCTCAGAATGTACATGCGGGCGAGGTGATTGGGATAATCCACCATCGCAGGAATGGGGGTCAGCAGCACCGGAAGAAAGGAGACCGCCGCCAGCACCGCAAGAACGGCGATCGCCAGGGACCGCTCCGAGCCGAGCCGAGCCGGGATTGTCAAAATCGGCCTGTCAAAAGAAGACATGTCGCGGGATCGCCGGGGGTTGAGCGCAGTGGTCGCGTCCACGCCGCCTTTGGAAGGACGTCTCACGATTACGCGTACACGCCCGTAAGTAGGTTCTCACTTCGAAGGCGCCGCGGTCGCGCCGTCCGCATGGTCTCGCACATGGATCACGGCGATGTCGTCCGTATAGATCCGCTTCCAGCCCTTGATCTGGTCGAGGATCTGCGGGCCCGGCGCATCGGCAACCAGGAGCGTCGCATCGATCTTGTACTCGTCGAGCAGGCGCGGCAGCAATTCGGGCTTCTTGCCCTCCGTCGCCTTGAAGAAGTCCATGACGAATTTCTCGCCATAGAGCTCGGCACGGCCGTCAACGAAGACCGGAATATCGCGCGAGATCAGATAGCCGCCGAACTGGTAGGCATTGAAGATGCGCTGCACCTTGCGTTGCTCGAGCACGTCGACGGCCGCAACCGGCGTGTGCGTCGTCGTGAAGGTGAAGCGGTGGTGCGCCATGTAGAGCGACGTCGAGGTCCAGCTCGCCGCCACGATCATCAGCGCGCCAAGCGCGGTGACATAGCGGGCGGGCCAGCGCCCGGCTCCGGCGGCGTCAGGCGCCGTGCGCGGGAACATCTCGCCGAGCGGCTTTGCCAGCACGAGCGGCACCACGAACGCAAATGCCTCGATGCTCCTGACATGGGTCAGCGCGCTCCAGGTCAGGAACAGGATCAGGAGGATCCGGGGCGCCGACAGCACCAGGCCGCGATAATAGCCGAATGCGATCAGGCCGAGCAGGGCGCCTTCGAATGGGGTGAACGTGGAGAAGTTCGCGGGCATCCATTCGAAGATCAGCGACAGCAGTTCGCCGAGGCCGAGAATATTGGTCGCGCCCAGCAGCGTCCGCCAGCCATACGGCGTGCAGCAGCTCGCGATCAGAGCGCCGATTCCGAACAACACCCAGCGCATGAACAGCTGGAGCCGTCGTCCCTTCTCGGCGTGCTCGACAGCCTCGAGCGCGATCGGGCCGATCAGCACGAGGCCCAGCACGAAGCCGCCATGCAAATTCGCCCAGAGCGCCATCAGCGGCAGCCAACACCAGGACGGCGCGCTCTTGCGGTCGGCAGCTGCCATCAGCAGGCCGACCCACGCCACCATGACGGGCAGCGCCAGGATATGCGGCCGCGCCAGCACGTGATGGGCCGACAGCAGCAGCGCCAGCATCGCGAACAGCACTGCGCGTGGTGCCTCGATCTGAGCATCGAGCAGATAGACGAAGATCGCGACCGTGACCGCGACCGCGACCGCGGTGAGGATGACGGGGCCTGCCCAGTCCCATTGCGCATGGGAATAGGCGAACAGCACCTGCGACAGCCACGACGTCGAGATCCATGGCGCGCCCGTTCGCGTGAACGAATAGAAGTCGGTGGTGGGCATGGCGCGGTGATCGAGGATCCACTGCCCGATCTTCACCTGCCAGAACGAGTCGGAGTCCTGCAGCCGGGTGTCGCCGAGGTAGAGGAAGAACAGATAGACGCCGGCGCCGACACACAGCGGCACCAGGGCCCTCGCGCGGCTCTGCGCCGCGATGCTGTTGGCAAAGGAAAGTGACATGCCGCCTCGTCGTCCTGTTGTTCTTGTCGGTCGGGCATGATCCGGACCCGGCGGGCCGCGTTGGCGCAAAGTGAGGCGCGGTTTCCGAGAAGATCATGCTCGAGCAATCACCTGAAGCGCGATGAACGATTTATCTCATCGCGCGCCAGTCCGAGCGGGCGGCATTGGACCACGGGCGGTCATAACTTCGGGTAAACCGGCAGGCCACGCCGGTTTCAGGTCCCGACAAATTTAACAGATTGTTTTAGATTTCAATTTACCATCGGCGAATACACGCGAAGCGCTCGGTGTTTACGCAGTCGAATTAACTGCGGCGCAATTCTTTGCCTCTACGTTCGGTTCCATGGTCGGGCGGCGCTGGGAAGCCGAAAAGACCAGATCAGTTGTAGCCTCGTGTACTCATTTGGAGCACTCTATGAAGAACCTCGTTGCGCGTTTCCTCAAGGATGAATCCGGCGCCACCGCCATTGAATACGGCCTGATCGCTGCCGGCATCGCGCTGGCGATCATCACCGTCGTCAACAATCTCGGCACCACGCTGAACACCAAGTTCACCGCGATCTCGACCGGCCTCAAGTAAGACCGGACGAACTGCGAATTTCTGAGAGCTTCGTCGCTGACGGGGCTCTTTTCTTTTGGGCGAGGCCGGCAAGGCCCCTAACGAAGCCGGCGCTGCGGACCCACACGCCGTAACTCCGGTCGAGATAGAATTTCGCGGCCCAGATCGAGGCTGCGGCGAGCGCGGCGCCGGCAGCGACGTCGATGATAAAATGCGCACCGATCACCGGCGTCGCCGCGATCATCAACAGACTGAGCACGGCCACGATGCCGCCGATGCCACGCACCGGCCACAGCGCCCACATATAGAGCACGGCCGACGCCGCGTGAAAGCTCGGAAACGAGACGATGCCGGACAGAGAGAACAGCCGGCAAGCTCGCCTTTGACGAGCCGGTGGCCATAGGCGGCCGCGAGTAGCGCCGCGGCGATCGCCAGGGTCACACCGTAGGCGACCGGCTCGAGACTCAGTCCGGTCGAGGGGAAGCCGAGCGCCAGCAGGGTGGCCATCCCGAGAATCGGAATCCGGTTGAGGTGGAAGAGCTGCCAGGCGGTCCGGGAGTCCGTGTCGAGCATGGTGCGCCGAGGTGCAATTGCATTACTACCGTACAGTCACGGACCGCCTTCAAGATCGTGGTAAGAACTGTGGTTATCGGTCTTACAACCAGCGCGCAGTACTTTTAGCGTTTGTGGCGCGGCCTCTCCGGTGGCGCTCCCACGCATTTGCATCTTGTCATCCCGCCTGAATAGTTGTTCAGTCCTTGCGGGGCGATTTGCATCTTTTGCGTGACGAAGCGTTTGGCCGCAGGGCGTGCGGCAGGCGTGTGGGACAGGAAGCGCGCCATGGTTTATCGGCGGACGCATCAAGTGGTGAAGCGCCTTGCGGCGCGGCGCAGTGCGATCTTGACGGCGGCGCGGGAGACTGCGGCGGAAGGCGGGATGGCGGCGGTGCAGATCGCGCCCGTCGCGGTCCGGGCCAATGTCGCGGCCGGCACGGTCTACCGCTACTTCCCCTCCAAGGCCGAGCTGATCTCCGAGCTGATTGCCGAGGTCTCCCGCGATGAGCTCGCGGCGATCCGCCGGGCGGCCGATGCCGCGCCGGGGCCGTCCTCGGCGCTGGCGGCTGCCGTTACCACCGTGGCGGTCCATACCCTGTCGCAGCGGCGGCTGGCCTGGGGCATTCTGGCCGAACCTGTCGATGTCGATGTCAGCGCCTCCCGCCTTGCCAGCCGGCGGGAGATTGCCGGCGAGATAGCCGCCCGGATCGACGCCGCCGTGCGTGCCGGTCACCTGCCGGCGCAGGACACCGCACTCGCCGCGACCGCCTTGCTCGGCGCGCTGCATGAGGCCCTGGTCGGGCCGCTTGCGCCTGACAATCTCGATGATCCCGTCAAGATGCGCGATGCAGTGCAGACCGTGACGCTGCTGGCGCTCCGTGCCGTCGGCGTCATGGACGCCCGCGCCCGGGGTCTGGTGGTGCAGCAGACGCTGCTGCCGACCGCGAAGGCGCTCGTTGGGGCGTGAAATCGCGGTGCGCACGAAGCGGCCGGCCTGACAGCGCTCAGCTGGTTGACTGAGCGAGCCTTTTCGCAAAACCGCAGCAGGCTCGCCGGCCCCTCCGGCTACTGTGCATGGGGTTGTTTTTCGATTTTTTGTTTGGCGTGCCCTGGCGGGCCTACATGATCGCGTCGCCCTCGGGGCCGACCGAGGCGATGCGCACCATGTTGGTGGTGCCGGGGATGCCGAGCGGCACGCCGGCGACGATGATCACGCGCTGGCCGGCGCGGACGAAACCGTCCCGGAACGCGATCTGGCCGGCGCGGCCGACCATGTCGTCCTGGTCGCGCGCGTCTTCCGCCACCACGCAATGCACGCCCCAGACCACCGCGAGCCGTCGGCCGGCGGTGATGTTCGGCGTGATCGCCACGATCGGCGGCTTCGGCCGCTCGCGCGCCACCCGCACCGCGGTCGAGCCCGATGAGGTCCAGCAGATCAGGGCGGGCAGGTCGAGCGTCTCGGCGATCTGCCGCGCGGCGTCGGCGATGGCATCGCCCGCGGTGGATTCCGGCGCGGGGCGCTGCGCGGTGAGCACGGAACGATAAATCGGATCGCGCTCGACCTCCTCGCCGATGCGGTTCATGGTCGAGACCGCCTCGACCGGGAATTTGCCGGCCGCCGATTCCGCTGACAGCATGATGGCGTCGGCGCCCTCATAGACGGCGGTGGCGACGTCGGAGACTTCGGCGCGGGTCGGCACCGGCGACTGGATCATCGATTCCAGCATCTGGGTTGCGATCACCACCGGCTTGCCGGCGCGGCGCGCCATCCGCGTCATCTGCTTCTGCAGGCTCGGCACGCGCTCGAGCGGCAATTCGACGCCGAGGTCGCCGCGCGCCACCATCAGCGCGTCGGAGGCCTCGATGATGTCGGCGAGACGGTCGATCGCCTGCGGCTTCTCGATCTTGGCCATGACTGCGGCGCGGCCGCGGATCATCTTCTTGGCCTCGATCACGTCGTCGGCGCGCTGCACGAAGGACAGCGCGATCCAGTCGATGCCGGTGACGAGCGCCGCCTCGAGGTCGGCGCGGTCCTTCGAGGTCATGGCGGAGACCGGCAGGTCGGTGTCGGGCAGGCTGACGCCCTTGCGGTCGCTCATCTTGCCGCCGACCACGACCCGCGTCACCGCGTGCTCTTTCGAGGTCTCCTCCGCGATCAGGCGCACCTTGCCGTCGTCGAGCAGCAGCGCGTGGCCGGGCCGCAGCGCCGCCAGGATCTCCGGATGCGGCAGGTGGACGCGCGTGGTGTCGCCGGGGGCCTTGTCGGAATCCAGCGTGAAGGTCTGGCCGTTCTGCAGCTGCACCGAGCCTTCGGCGAAGGAGCCGAGCCTGAGCTTCGGGCCCTGCAGGTCGACCAGGATGCCGATCGGCCGGCCATAGCTGCTCTCGACGTTTCGGAT
The DNA here is from genome assembly GCF_000379585.1 of Bradyrhizobium sp. WSM2793. Taxonomy (NCBI): domain Bacteria; kingdom Pseudomonadati; phylum Pseudomonadota; class Alphaproteobacteria; order Hyphomicrobiales; family Nitrobacteraceae; genus Bradyrhizobium; species Bradyrhizobium sp. WSM2793. Next base: position 127,588 of record NZ_KB902776.1, read on the forward strand.
CGTCGCCACCAGCTCCCGCATCTTGTCATGCGGGGTGTGGCTCATGTTGATGCGAAACAGGTCGGCGCCGGCCTCGAACAGGCGGCGGATCATCGCGAGGTCTGAAGAGGCTGGGCCCAGGGTCGCGAGAATCTTGATACGGCGAAGACGCCTCATGGCTTATTTCCAGACGGGGGCGAGGGAGCTGGCGGGAGGCCAGGCGGGGCGGGGGGCGTACCACCGGGCGGGCTATTGGGCAAACCCGGAACCCCGCCCGGGCCAACCGGACCGGGGAGGCCGGGTACGCGTTGCTGCGCCGGCTGTTCGTTGGCATCGGTAAGCTGCACCGTCCACGCCCGCTGCTCACCGGTGTCGACCTCGAAATAGCCGGTCCGGTCATAGCCGCGCGCGAGGCAATCCTCGGTGCCGCGGATGGTGAACTCCTTGTCGCGCGAGCACATGAAGGCCTGCCCCGACCACTCGCCGCCGCGGTCATAGTCGATGGCGTAGATGTAATAGTAACGGGCGACCAACGTTCCCCGCAGCAGGGTCTCGCAGGAGCGGGACGAGATGTTCCACCAGCCCTCGGTGGTCCAGCCCTCGGCGTCCTTGTAGCCGAGCGCAATGCCGACCCGGCTCGACGTGTTGTTGCAGAGACGGAAATCGGCGGAGGCGGGGCTGCTCCACAAGCACAGCAGGCCAATCGCCAGCACCGGGACCAACCGGACGAGCATGCGAAGGGGGGAGCGGGGAGATTCGGCGATCATTGTCGCGGAAGCTATATCAGATCATTGACGATTTGGCGTAGGGGCCGGGGAACTGCCTCAAGGCCGGGTTCGGGTCGGTTTGCGCCGGGATATGGCAAAATCTGTGACAGGACCCACCTGATCCCGTAAGGGTGACCTCCATCGGGTCAGGCCCAAGGGGATACCAAGGATACAGCCATGGCAATCGACGACAAAACCAGAACGGAGCTCGAGGCGGCCGCTTTCCGCCGTCTGGTCGATCATCTGAAGTCGCGGACGGATGTCCAGAACATCGACATGATGAATCTGGCTGGCTTCTGCCGCAACTGCCTGTCCAACTGGCTCAAGGAAGCCGCCGACGCCCAAGGCGTCGCCTTAAGCAAGGACGAGAGCCGGGAAGCCGTCTACGGCATGCCCTACGAGACCTGGAAGTCGAAATACCAGGGCACGGCCACGCCCGAACAGCTCGAGACGATGAAGAAGGTCCATCCCCACGGGCACTGAACGGCCCGGGCGCGCGCCTCGCCTGAGTCGCACCACACAACAGCTTTCTTGGCCTCGCCGCAGGAAGGTGTGGGCGCGCTGTGGACGAGCGCGATGCTGCCTTGAACGCCGTCGGTACCAACCCTAAGGGTCTACCAGCACGCGCGGTGAGGGATGCCGGCGTCACCTCGTTTTGCCAGTTCCATTGGGAGTACCTAGATGGCCACCTCCGCCGCCGTCCGCGACGACGAGCCCGCGACGAAATTTGCCAAGGACCAGCTCAAATCCATCATCGAGCGCATCGAGCGGCTGGAGGAAGAGAAGAAGGCGATCTCCGACGATATCCGCGACGTCTATGCCGAGAGCAAGGGTAACGGCTACGACGTCAAGGCGCTGCGCACCATCGTGCGCATGCGCAAGCAGGACCCCAACGAGCGCGCCGAGGCCGAGACCATCCTCGAGACCTACATGCAGGCGCTGGGCATGCTCTGAGGCGTTGGCGCCTCAAGCACGACTGCCGTAGCCCGGATGGAGCGACAGCGAAATCCGGGCTCTCGCAGTGTGAAAGCAATCCCCGGATTGCGCCGCGCTCCATCCGGGCTACAAATTGCGCGTGTTTCGTTTGCGAACGGAGTCGCGAATGACTGCGCCATCGCCGCCGCGCGAGGTGAGCCGTGCCTTCGGCGCTCTTCCGGCGCCGATCGGCAAGCGGCTGCTTCAGGTGCGTGCGCTGATCTTCGCGACCGCCGCGGCGCATGAAGAGGTCGGCCGGCTCACCGAGACGCTGAAATGGGGCGAGCCGGCTTATCTAACCGATCAGACCGGCAGCGGCTCGACGATCCGGCTTGGCCGCGTCAAAGACTCCGCGCATGCCGCCATCCTGTTCAATTGCAAGACGACGCTGATCGATAGCTTCCGCGAACGCTTTCCCGATCTGTTTGAATACCGGCAGACGCGGGCGTTGCTGTTGCCGGTGGCGGGCCGGCTGCCAAAGCGGGAATTATCCGTCTGCCTGTCGCTGGCGCTGACCTATCATCTGGACCGGCGAGCGAGGAAAGCGCGGTAGGGCGCTCTCGTAGCCTGGATGGAGCGAAGCGTAATCCGGGGCCGTCGTTGCTCGTGGCGCGATTCCCGGATTGCGCTGCGCTCCGTCCGGGCGACGAGACTGAATTCGTGGAGGTAGCTCGGCGCCTCAGCGCAGCGCGGCGGTGCGCATGACGAACGATGTCGTCTGGAGCTTCGCGGTCGCGCTGCCCGAAAAACTGTCGCAGGACAGGCCGTGCATCGGGTCGTCGACAAAGCCCATCGCGATCACGGCCTGCGGCTTGACGAAATAGCCGCGCAGCGCGGCCGTATCGAGCTCACCCATCAGCGTGACCGACATCGCGCGGCTGGCGCTCGGCGACAGCATCACGATCTTGAGCCAGATGCTCTCGCTCTTGGCGGCGGAGAGGCGGGTCGCGGTCGCGACCGCGCCGTCGACGCTCTTGCCGACCACCGTGTTGATTTCGGTCGCCTGAGCGATGTTGCGCGACGCGGGACGGGCCGAGCGCGGAATCGGCGCGGAGGCGGCGACGACATTGGCGCGATCGACCGGGGAGGCGGCAGGCGCAAAAGCCAGCGCCTGAAGGGCGGCGTTGGACACGCTCGCGGTCGGTTGCGAATCGGTGGCGGCGGCAAGGGCCTGGCGGGCCTTCAGCGCAGCGATTTGCGCCGGCGTCGCCTGCTGCGGCGCGGCCGGGACATCATCCCAGAAGCCGCGGGCATTGATGATGTCGGCCGGGGTCTCCGGCTTGCCGGCAGCGGGCTTGTCGGCCACCGGCGCGGGCTTCGGCTTGGGCGGTGCAACGAGCTGCGCATCGGCCGAGGCGAGCTGGATCGCGGCAGGGATCTGCGGCTTGGCGCGCGGCGTCGGCACCGGTTCGGCGGGCTTGGCGGCGGCTGCGACCACGGTCGGTACCGCCGGCTTGGCGGCCGGGGCGGGCGCGCCCTCGTCGTCCTCGTCGCTGCTGGCGGCCGGAGCGGCGGACTTGCCCTTGAACAAAGCGGCGAAGAAGTTCGGCTTGCTGCTGCTGGAGTCGTCGCCATTGCCGCGGCGCTCGATCTCGGCCTTAGCGAGCTCATAGTTCTTCAGCGGCACGCCGTCGGTCGGCAGATGCACCGTCTTTCCGTCCGGGAAGACGCGGGCGAGCTGGTCATGCGTCATCCGCGGCCAGTGCCGGACGCTGCCGGTATCCAGATGCACGAAGGGGGAGCCGGAGGTCGGATAGAAGCCGACGCCGCCGCGCTGGAGGCGCAGGCCGGCGAAGCGGATCTGCTCCAGCGCCACGCCCGGAATGTAGAAGTCCATCGCATGGCCCAGCATGTGCTGGCTGGCGCGCGCCACACCCGAGGAGCGGCGGCGGAGCATGGCGTTGGTGGCGGGGGAGCGGTAGGAGGAGATGATCTGGATCGGCTGCTTGCCGTCGACGTCGCGGTAGACTTCCCAGAGGATATCGAAGAGGCGGCGGTCCATGACCGTCTCGTCCTGGGTGCGCCAGTCGCGCAGGAAGTGGTTGAGCTGCTTCAGCGCCGCTTCGTCATAGCGGCCATCGCGCTTGAAGGTGACGGTCAGGTCTTCGCCGGAATGGGTGTGGTGGAAGGAGAGCGTCTTGGTCTCGTTCAGCGCGGCGGCGTTATGAACCGAGCCTGCGCCCGCAAGCAGCAATACGGCAGCGAGGCCGATCCGCGAACCGGTCTTCACTCCCGCATGGGACAACGACAGCACAGTTAATTGGCGTGCGAGACCAGTCAGCACGTATGAGCCCACCCAGTCGACGAGCGTTCAAATGGACTCTCCCGCCAACCCCGTAGCAGCGCGAAAGAGGATGAACGCTTTCTTAAAGCGAGAAGGTTAATTCGAGGTTGACCTTCCCGCCCCCAAACCAAGTCAGACTACAATCCTAACCCGTTGAGTGTGGCAAAAAAACGCCCGGTGCCGGGAGCCAGGTGGACAATGGTTAACGTTAAACGGCCCCATCCATGGGATGGGGCCGTTGATATCGTTGTGAAATTCGCAAAGCCAGGTCCGCGCTGGCTTACCGAGTGAAGACCCGCTGCTGCTGGGGCCGGCGGCCGACCGGAGCCGGCGGGGGCGTCGGCGCCCCGCCTCCGAACAGCCGCTCGAAGAAGTTCGGGCCGGAGGACCCGAAGCCGCCGCCATTGTTGGCCACCGCCACGCCCGAGGGCAGGGTCGTCGCCGGGCGCGAATAGCTCGGCTGCGAGTGCGCAACGACGGCCTCGAGATCCTTGCCGCGGTTGTTCTTCAGGATGTTGATCATGGTCGCGTCGCGGCCATAGACGTCCTTGCGGAACTGCAGCTTGCCGGCATCGTCCACAAAGGCGGTCTGATAGGTGATGTTGACCGGGACCGGGGTCGGGAATTTCAGGTCGATCTCGCTCTTGCCGTACATGCTGCGCACGCGCTCGGGCGTGTACTTCTCGTTCGGCATGGTGATGTTGAGCAGCACGGACGCGTACTGATCCGGGTTCTGCACGCGCATGCAGCCATGGCTGAAGGCGCGATCTTCCCTCGCGAACAGGTTCTTGTCCGGCGTGTCGTGCTGATAGACCAGGAACTTGTTCGGGAAGTTGAAGCGGATGCGGCCGAGCGCGTTGGCCTCACCGGGCGGCTGCGAGATGTGCACCGAGCCGTCGCGGTTCTGTTCGAGCTTGAGGCCCATGCGCTGGAGCACGGTCGGGTCCTGCTGCAACGCCGGCAGGTACTCGTTGTAGACGATCGACGGCGGCACGTTCCAGGTCGGATTGACCGTGATGTACTTCATCGTCTCGGTGAGCAGCGGGGTCGCGTGCGTGCCCGGCTTGCCGGTGACGACGCGGGTGGTCCAGACCTGCTGGCCGCGCTGCATCACCTTCAGCGTGTAGTCGGGAATGTTGAGGATCACATAGGCATCACCCAGCGCGGGCGCGCCGAGATCGCGCGGCAGCCAGCGCCAGCGCTCCATGTTCACCAGCACCACGTCGATCTGCTTGTCGCGCTTCGGAGTGTTGAGCGCCTTGACCGTCTTGTCGTCGAGGATGCCGGTCGCCTTCATCTCGGCGCCGCTCTGGAATTTTCGCACGGCGTCCGCGACCGCTGCGTCATAGCGGGTGTCGCTGGCGTTCTCGGCAAGGCCGAGCTTGGCGCGGAGTTGCGGCACGCGCGGATCTTCCACGACGATCTCAGCCTGCTTCTTGCTGGCCGGGGTGTATTTCAGCGCCGGACCATCGGCGATCTCGATCACCGGGCCGCTGCCTTGACCGCGAAGCTCCGCGAGCTTGGCCTTCAGCTCCTTGTAGAGCTTGTGGGGCGGATTGTAGCTGTCGAGCGCCGCGGAGGCGTCCGCCGCGGTCGTGACCTTGGCGAGCACCTCGTTCGGGTCGACCGGATGCTCGGGATAGAGGATGTCGCCGCTGACCTGGGACCAGTGCATGCGGCCGCTCTGGGCCTGGCGTGCATAGTCGAACATGCTGGCGGTGAGCTTGAGCTCGGCATCGGCCAGCGCATCGGGCGTGCTGGCGCTGGCGAAGTCCGGCACCGGATAGTCGGCGGGATTGAGGCCGTCGGACGCCGCGTCCTTCAGCCGCGCGATGACGCCCTTGGCCGCGGTGGTCAGGCTGCCGCTTTGCGTCCAGACCGGCGCGAAGTCCCGTGCGCCATAAAACTTCTCGATCGCCGCGCGCTCGTTCTTGCGATCGAAATGGCGCGAGGTCTTGGCGCCGATGATGTCCCTGAGCTTGTCGGCGACCGGCTGGTCGGCGGCGGCAACGTTGCTCGCGGCCTTCACGGGCTCAGCGACAGGGGCCGCAGCCGTGGCGGGTGCCGCAGGCGCAGCGGTTGCGGGCTCGGACTTCGCAGTGTCGCTCTTCGGCGCCTCGGGCGCGGGCGTGGTGGCGACGTCGGACGGCTTGGTTTCCACCTTCTCGGGGGCCGGGGCGGGCGCGACGTCAGCCTTTACGGGCGCCTGTGCCGGCTCCTTGGCGGAATCCTGCACCGTGGCGGTGGTGTCGAGCTTGATATCGGAGGCGGTCGGGGGAGGGACGTTGGCCGGCTCGGGGCGCGGGATCGCGGCTTCGATCGCGAGCTCGGCGGCGCTGCTGCGCGCCTGATCCTGCGCCAGGGCCGAGCTGGCCGACACCGTGAGGAAGGTTGCCGCGACCGTCATCAAGACACGGTCGAAGCCCGCACGGTGGTTCAAACAGTCACGCATTGTGTCGCACCCCTCGGGTGAACTGTTCCTCGTGGAACAGCTTTGTTATCGCCTATTGAGCTTCGGCTAAATCGCGCCGGCCTCTCGAAAGTTGCACGCCTGCACGCAACGATTCATACGCAGACGATATAAAGGCCCCGGTTTTGCAGCCAGCGCTAACCGGGACAACTCACGCCAAACTGACTTCAAGGGAGCCTCTTGGCAACGGATTGTGCGCCTGCCCAGCGCGCTTTTCCCTGTGTCTGTCACTTCCAAGTCACGGTTCAAGAAGCAGTCGAATTCTGTCGTCATGCGAACGGCTTACAGCCGGTCTCGCATCGCCGCACGAACCCTCGTTCGCATGAGGCTCAGTGCGTCTCCTCGCCGCTTTTCCCGCCATGTCCGGGAACCCCGGCCTCGTCGAGTTTGCGGTAGAGGGTGGACCGGCCGATTTTGAGGCGGCGGGCCACCTCGGACATCTGGCCGCGGTAGTGCGAGATCGCGAAGCGGATGATCTCGTTCTCCATGTCCTCGAGCGCGCGGACGTCGCCGGTGGGGGTCAGCATGGCAAGATTTCCCACAGCCGGGAGCGGCGCGATTGGTATTTCATTGCCCGATACCACCGAAGGGGTTGCCGCCGGCTCGAGCATCAGCGGAGCGGTCGGAATCTCGGTTACGGGATGCGGCTGCGAAGCGAGCAGAGGGAAGTCGCCGAGGCCGAGCTGGTCGCCGTCGCTCATCACCACGGCACGGTAGACCGCGTTCTCGAGCTGGCGGATGTTGCCGGGCCAGTCGAGCTGGGCAAGATGGGCCATGGCCTCGCCGCTGATGCCGGTGATCGCGCGGTTCTCCTCGGCGGCAAACCGCGCCAGGAAATGCCGGAGCAGATGCGGGATGTCCTCGCGCCGGGCCCGGAGCGAGGGGATCGTCAGCGGCAGCACGTGCAGGCGATAGAACAGGTCTTCCCGGAAGTGTCCCTGTTTCACCCGCTCCAGCAGCCGACGATTGGTGGCCGAGACGATGCGGACGTCGACCTTGACGGGCTTGCGGCCGCCGACCGCCTCGACCGCGCCTTCCTGAAGCGCGCGCAGCAGCTTGACCTGCGCGGTCAGCGGCAGCTCGCTGACCTCGTCGAGAAACAGCGTGCCGCCATGGGCCTCGACGAACTTGCCCATGTGCCGTTCGGTCGCGCCGGTGAAAGCGCCCTTCTCGTGGCCGAACAGAATGGACTCGACGAGGTTGTCGGGGATCGCGCCGCAATTGACGGCGACGAAGGGCTTGGCCTTGCGCTCGCCACTGCCATGGATGGCGCGCGCGAACATCTCCTTGCCGACGCCGGACTCGCCTTCGATCAGAACGGGAATCGCGGAGTTCGCCGCCTTCTGCGCGGCGCGCATCACGCCTGCCATCGCCTCGGCGCGGGTGATGATGTCGGAGAAGGTCAGCCGGCCCTCGCGGCTGTGCCGGATGCGCTGCAATTCGCCCTTGAGCGCGGAGGCGTTGAGCGCGTTGCGCAGCGAGACCTGGAGCCGCTCCACACCAACCGGCTTGACCACGAAATCGGCCGCGCCGGCGCGCATCGCCGAGATCACGTTGTCGATGCCGCCATGGGCGGTCTGCACGATGACGGGGACGCTGAGACCTGCTTCGCGGATTTTCGCCAGCACGCCCATGCCGTCGAGGCCGGGCATCACGAGATCGAGGATGACGGCGTCGATGGCCGGAGCATCGGGCGCGGTGAGGGCTGCGATCGCGGCGTCACCGGAGTCCACGACGACCGTCTCATAGCCGCATTTCTGCACCATGTTCTCGACCAGCCGGCGGGCTACGGCGTCGTCGTCGGCGATCAAAATACTGGCAGCCATGGTGTTCCCCGCACGCTACTACTATTTGTCTCGAATCGGGGCACTCTGGCCGAAGCCGATTAACGCACTCTTAAACCTTGATGCCCCCGCCCGCCGTCGCGCTTGTTGAACACAGGTTTCCCACACAATGAATTCGCGCTCCAAGCCTGCTCTTAAAAAGTCCGCCCTCCACAAGCCAGCTGCCAAGACATCCGCCGCCAAGAAATCTACCGTCAAGACGAAGTCCTCCGGGTCTTCACGCGCAAAGCCTGCGAGCAAGACCGGCAAGCTTCCGGAGTGGAACCTTGCCGATCTCTATTCCGGAATCGATGCGCCGGAAGTGGCGCGCGATCTCGAAAAGATGGATGCCGACTGCGTCGCGTTCGAGACGGACTACAAGGGCAAGCTGGCGACAGGGACAGCAAACGAAGATGGCGGAAAATGGCTCGCGGAAGCCGTGCGACGCTATGAGGCAATCGACGATCTTGCCGGCCGGCTCGGTTCCTATGCCGGGCTCATCCACGCCGGCGACAGCGTCGACCCTGCGATTTCAAAGTTTTACGGCGATGTGTCGGAGCGGCTGACGGCGGCGTCCACGCATTTGCTGTTCTTCGCGCTCGAGCTCAACCGTGTCGATGACGATATTTTGAACCGGGCCATGCAAGCGCCCGAGCTCGCGCACTACCGTCCCTGGATCGAGGATCTGCGCAAGGAGAAGCCATATCAGCTCGACGACAAGCTCGAGCAGCTTTTCCTGGAGAAGGCGCAGACCGGCTATTCCGCCTTCAACCGGCTGTTCGACCAGACCATCTCCGGACTGCGCTTCAAGGTCGGAGCCAAGGAGCTGGCGATCGAGCCGACGCTCAATCTGCTGCAGGACCGCGACGGCGCCAAGCGCAAGAGCGCGGCCGAGGCACTGGCAAAAACCTTCAAGGCCAATGAGCGCACCTTCGCACTGATCACCAACACGCTCGCCAAGGACAAGGACATCTCCGACCGCTGGCGCGGCTTCCAGGACGTCGCGGATTCCCGCCATCTCAACAACCGCGTCGAGCGCGAGGTGGTGGATGCGCTGGTCGCCTCGGTGCAGGCGGCCTATCCAAAGCTGTCGCATCGCTATTACGCGTTGAAGGCGAAGTGGTTCGGCAAGAAGCGGCTGGCTTATTGGGATCGCAACGCGCCGCTGCCGTTTGCCGCGACGGACGTCATCGGCTGGCCCGATGCGCGCAACATGGTGCTGACGGCCTATCGCGGCTTCTCGCCCAAAATGGCTGATATCGCCGAGCGCTTCTTCACCGATCGCTGGATCGACGCGCCGGTGCGGCCGGGCAAGGCGCCCGGCGCATTCTCGCATCCGACCACGCCCTCGGCGCACCCTTATGTGCTGATGAACTACCAGGGCAAGCCGCGCGACGTGATGACGCTCGCCCACGAGCTCGGCCATGGCGTGCATCAGGTGCTGGCGGCGAAGAACGGCGCGCTGATGGCGCCGACGCCGCTGACGCTGGCGGAGACCGCAAGCGTGTTCGGCGAGATGCTGACCTTCCGGCGGCTGCTGGCGCAGACCAAGAGCGCCAAGCAGCGCCAGGCGCTGCTGGCCGGCAAGGTCGAGGACATGATCAACACCGTGGTGCGGCAGATCGCGTTCTACTCGTTCGAGCGCGCGGTCCACACCGAGCGCAAGAACGGCGAGCTCACCGCGACCCGGCTCGGCGAGATCTGGCTGTCGGTGCAGGGCGACAGCCTCGGACCGGCGATCGAGATCAAGGCGGGTTACGAGAACTACTGGATGTACATCCCGCACTTCATCCATTCACCGTTCTACGTCTACGCCTACGCGTTCGGCGATTGCCTCGTGAACTCGCTGTATGCTGTCTACGAGAACGCGAACGAGGGCTTTGCCGAGCGCTATCTCGACATGCTCGCCGCCGGCGGCACCAAGCACTATTCCGAGTTGCTACGGCCGTTCGGACTGGATGCCAAGGACCCGAAATTCTGGGACGGCGGTCTCTCGGTCATCGCCGGGATGATCGACGAGCTGGAGGCGATGGGCTGAGCCGGTGGGCGGCCCGTAAAACATTTGTTGAACGTCTGTTCGCCGGGCGTTATACAGATGTATAACGAGGTGCGGCCATGAACGAGAAGGCGGACCCCAAGGACCTGAAGAGCGACTCCACCGTGCTTCAGGTCCGCAAGATCGGCAATTCCATCGGGGTTATCCTGCCGAAGGAACTTGCCGGTCGTCTGAATCTCAAAGAGGGCGACAAGCTGTTTCCGGTCGAGCAGTCGGACGGTGGCGTCTTGTTGACGCCGCATGATCCCGACTTCGAAAAAGCGATGGAAATCGCACGGCGAGGCATGAAGCGTTATCACAACGCCCTCGCCGAACTCGCCAAATGAGCGAGCCGTTCTGGCTGACGCGTCGGATCATCGTTGCGATCCACGACGAACAGCTGGCGATCCATGGTGGTGCAAGCGGCCTTCGGGACGAAGGCATGCTCGAATCCGCGCTCGATCGGCCCAGAAACCAATGGTCTTCCGAGAGCGCCGATCTTCCCGAATTGGCGGCGGCGTACGCCTTCGGCATCGCGCGCAACCATCCGTTCGTCGACGGCAACGAACGCACGTCTCTGCTGGCGCTGTACACTTTCCTTGGTGTCAACGGCGTCGGCTTCGTTGTGTCCGAGGCAGAGGCGGCAGCCATCATCCTCTCCCTTGCCGCCGGCGAAGTCAGCGAGGAGGGCCTGACGCGCTGGATCCGCGACAATCTGGATTCCAAATGACCTGATTTGGCGGAAAACCGCTGCCAAGTGCCGTTGCCCTGTCTAAATCTTTCAGGTATCCCAGCCCAAGAATTCGACTTTCGACTGGGGACAATCCATGGCTGATCATAGCGAAGTGGCGTACAGCACCGCCGACGGCAACGACTACGTTGCCCACGAGCAGACCTACGAGGGCTTCATCAAGCTGGTGAAGTACGGCACGGCCTCGGTCGCGCTCATCGTGATCCTGATGGCGATCTTCCTGACCTGATCTGTCGGCGGCTGCACACGCCAGCGGCAGCAGCTGCCCAGAATATTTGCATCCAAGCCGGTGCCAAAACCGGTATCGAACGCCGCGGGAGTAACGCTTAGTTTGCGCGCGCGCTGTCCCGCGCCGCCGGAGGACCTATGAAGATCGCCGTTGCCAAGGAAATCGATCCGCTCGAGCCGCGAGTCGCCGCTTCGCCCGATACGGTGAAGAAGTTCAAGGCGCTGGGCGCCGAGATCGCCGTCGAGCCGGGCGCCGGCATCAAATCGGGCCTGCCTGATTCCGAATTCACCGCCGTGGGTGCCACCGTCAGCGCAGATGCGCTGAAGGATGCCGACATCATCATCAAGGTGAAGCGCCCTGAAGCCTCCGAGCTCGCGCAGTACAAGCGCGGTGCGCTCGTCATCGCCATCATGGACCCCTACGGGAACGAGGCTGCGCTGAAGACGATCGCCGATGCCGGCGTCTCCGCCTTCGCGATGGAATTGATGCCGCGCATCACGCGCGCGCAGGTGATGGACGTGCTGTCCTCGCAGGCGAACCTTGCCGGCTACCGCGCCGTGATCGAGGGCGCCGAGGCGTTCGGCCGCGCCTTCCCGATGATGATGACCGCCGCCGGCACCGTGCCCGCGGCCAAGGTGTTCGTGATGGGCGTCGGCGTTGCCGGCCTTCAGGCGATCGCGACCGCGCGCCGTCTTGGCGCCGTTGTCACCGCGACCGACGTGCGGCCCGCGACCAAAGAGCAGGTCGAATCGCTCGGCGCGAAATTCCTCGCCGTCGAGGACGAGGAGTTCAAGAACGCGCAGACCGCCGGCGGCTACGCCAAGGAAATGTCTAGGGAATACCAGGCCAAGCAGGCCGCGCTCACCGCCGAGCACATCAAGAAGCAGGACATCGTGATCACCACGGCGCTGATTCCGGGTCGGCCCGCGCCGAAGCTCGTCTCCGGCGAGATGGTCAAGTCGATGAAGCCGGGCTCGGTGCTGGTCGATCTCGCCGTCGAGCGCGGCGGCAATGTCGAGGGCGCCAAGGCCGGCGAGGTCGTCGACCTCGATGGCATCAAGATCGTCGGCTACACCAACGTCGCCGGCCGCGTTGCCGCCTCGGCCTCCAGCCTCTACGCGCGCAATCTGTTCTCCTTCATCGAGACCATGGTCGACAAGAAAGAGAAGAAGCTCGCCGTGAACTGGGATGACGAACTGGTCAAGGCGACCGCGCTCACGAAAGACGGCGCCGTCATCCACCCGAACTTCCAGCCGAAGGTTTAAGGAGACCCGCCATGGAGCATGCTGCACAGGTCGTCGACCCCTTCATCTTCCGGCTGTCGATCTTCGTCCTCGCCGTTTTCGTCGGCTATTTCGTGGTGTGGTCGGTGACACCGGCCCTGCACACGCCGCTGATGAGCGTGACCAACGCGATCTCCTCGGTGATCGTGGTCGGCGCGTTGCTTGCCGGCGGCGTCGCGAACGTCTCGAGTGGCTCGGGCTGGGCTCGCGCCTTCGGCTTTGTCGCGCTCATTTTCGCCTGCGTGAACATTTTTGGCGGCTTCCTTGTCACCCAGCGCATGCTGGCGATGTACAAGAAGAAGTCGAAGTAAGCGGCCACCTCGGGCTGAAGGATTAATGGGGACCTGAGATGAGCGCCAACCTCTCTGCATTCTTGTATCTCGTGGCGGGAGTGCTGTTCATCCTGTCGCTGCGCGGGCTGTCCAGCCCGGCTTCGTCGCGCCAGGGCAATCTGTTCGGCATGATCGGCATGGCGATCGCGGTCGCCACCACGCTGGCCAACCATCCGCCGGCAGACGGCCTCGCCTGGGTGCTCGTCATCGTCGGCATCGCCATCGGCGGCGCGATCGGCGCGGTGATCGCCCGCCGCGTGCCGATGACCTCGATGCCGGAACTGGTCGCCGCCTTCCACTCGCTGGTCGGCATGGCCGCGGTGCTGGTCGCCGCCGGCGCGTTCTATGCGCCCGAAGCCTTTGACATCGGCACCCCCGGCAACATCCATCCGCAGAGCCTGGTCGAGATGTCGCTCGGCGTCGCCATCGGCGCGCTGACCTTCACCGGCTCGGTGATCGCGTTCCTGAAGCTGTCCGCGCGCATGAGCGGCGCGCCGATCATCCTGCCCGCCCGTCACATCATCAACATCGCGATTGCGGTGGCGCTGGTGTTCTTCATCGTCCGGCTGGTCCTGACCGGCGGCGCGCTCGACTTCTGGCTGATCGTCATCCTGGCGCTGGCGCTTGGCGTGCTCATGATCATCCCGATCGGCGGCGCCGACATGCCGGTCGTGATCTCGATGCTGAACTCGTACTCGGGTTGGGCTGCGGCCGGCATCGGCTTCACGCTCGGCAATTCCGCGCTGATCATCACCGGCGCGCTGGTCGGCTCCTCGGGCGCGATCCTGTCCTACATCATGTGCCACGCGATGAACCGGTCCTTCATCTCGGTCATCCTCGGCGGCTTCGGCGGCGAGACCGCCGCCGCCGGCGGTGGCGGCGGTGAGCAGAAGCCCGCCAAGCTCGGCTCGGCCGACGACGCGGCCTTCATCATGAAGAACGCCCAGAAGGTCATCATCGTGCCCGGCTACGGCATGGCGGTGGCGCAGGCGCAGCACGCGCTGCGCGAGATGGGCGACATCCTGAAGAAGGAAGGCGTCGAGGTGAAGTACGCCATTCACCCGGTCGCCGGCCGCATGCCCGGCCACATGAACGTGCTGCTCGCCGAAGCCAACGTCCCCTATGACGAGGTGTTCGAGCTCGAGGACATCAACTCAGAGTTCGCGCAGGCCGACATCGCCTTCGTGATCGGCGCCAACGACGTCACCAACCCGGCGGCCGAGGAGGACAAGACCTCGCCGATCTACGGCATGCCCGTGCTGCAGGTCTGGAAGGCCGGCACCGTGATGTTCATCAAGCGCTCGCTGGCCTCCGGCTATGCCGGCATCGACAATCCGCTGTTCTACCGCGACAACACCATGATGCTGCTCGGCGACGCCAAGAAGGTCACCGAGAACATCGTCAAGGCGATGTAGCACGCGAGGGAAACGGACCGTGGCCATCAACAGGGATTGGCACCGGTCTCATCGCATGCCTCTCAAGGCGACGCGCGAGCAGCGCGTCGCATGGCATGCCGCCCACAAGGCGGCGTGCGGCTGCCGGGACGTACCGGCGAGCCTCCGGCCCGACGTCATGAAATTGCTGCGGAGCCGTCGCAAGCCCTGAGCTGAACCTGGGGCCGGCCGCGCAATGATCACCATCGCCAAATGGACCGTCATCCTGCTTGCGACCGTCTATCTCGCCGGGCTCCTCGTGCTCTATGCCCGGCAGCGCGAGATGCTGTTTCCGATACCGACCGCCAAGCGGACCCCGCCTGAGGCGGCAGATTGTCCCGAGGCGGAGGAGCATGTCCTGACCACCTCGGATGGCGAGAAGATCATCGTCTGGCACGTGCCGGCGAGGCCCGGTCGTCCCGTGATCCTGTATTTTCCGGGCAATGGCGACTTTCTTGCCGGCCGTGTCAGCCGCTTCAAGGCCATGACGGCAGATGGCACCGGCCTCGTCGCGCTGTCCTACCGCGGCTATGCCGGCTCGAGCGGCGCGCCGAGCGAGGAGGGGCTGCTGCGCGATGCCGCCGCCGCCTACGCCTTCACCACGGCGCGCTACACGGCGGAACGAATCGTCGCCTGGGGCTTCTCGCTCGGGACCGGCGTGGCGGTCGCGCTCGCCTCGGAACAGCGTGTTGGAAAGCTGCTCCTGGAGGCGCCTTATACGTCGACGGCCGACATTGCATCTTCGTCATTCTGGTACGTGCCGGTGCGCCTCTTGATGCGCGATCCGTTCCCTTCCGACCAGCGGATCGCGCGCGTCACGGTGCCGCTCCTGGTGATGCATGGCACCAATGACCTTGTCATTTCGATCGTGTTCGGAGAACGTCTGTTCGCGCTCGCGCATGAACCGAAGCAGTTCGTTCGCTTTGCGGGCGGCGGACATGACAATCTCGATGCATTCGGAGCGATCGAAACGGCAAGGCGCTTCATTGGATCCTGAACGGCTCGTCACCCGGCTCCGGGGCGTATCCCTCGCCGCCATCCTCGCTTTGTTGCCGCAGCAGGCCTGGGCCGCAACCGGTCTCGATGGTGCGGCGATGCGCTGGCCCTATGCACTTCCCTTTGCCGGCCTGTTGCTGTCGATCGCGCTCGGACCGCTGTTGTTTGCGAAAGTCTGGCACCATCATTACGGCAAGATCGCCGCGGCCTGGTCGCTGCTGGCGCTGGCCTCGCTCGTCATTTTTGCCGGGAGCATGACGACGCTGGCGGCTTTCGTCCATGCCATGCTCGCTGAATATCTCGGCTTCATCGTGCTGCTGTTCGCGCTCTATGTCGTGGCCGGTGGCATTCTCATCACCGGCGACATCAAGGCCACGCCGGCGACGAATGCCGGCATCCTCGCGCTCGGCACCTTGATGGCGAGCATCGTCGGCACCACGGGAGCCGCGATGATCCTGGTTCGTCCACTGATCCGTGCCAACCGGCCGCGGCGCTACAATGCCCATGTCATCATCTTCTTCATCATTCTTGTCGCCAATGTCGGCGGCGCGCTGAGCCCGCTCGGCGATCCCCCGCTGTTCGTCGGTTTCCTCCACGGCGTCGACTTCTTCTGGACCACGCGGAGCATCTGGCTGCAGACCGCGATCGTCGCCGGATTGCTGCTCGCGATCTTCATCGCCATCGACTTCTGGCGCTTCCGCAGCGAGCCTCGGCTCAGCGACGCCGGTCCCGCGGATCCGGTCCGCATCCGCGGTCTCGTCAACCTCGTGCTCATCGCAGCCATCGTCGCGAGCCTGCTGGCCTCGGCGATGTGGAAGCCCGCTGTTGCTTTCGACATTCTCGGAACGAAGCTGGGGCTGGAAGACATCGCGCGCAATGTGGCGCTGCTTTCCATTGCGGCGCTGTCGGTGTGGTTGACACCGGACGAGCACAGGGAGGCCAACGGCTTCACCTGGGAGCCGATCCGCGAGGTCGCAAAACTGTTCGCGGGCATCTTCGTCGCCATCATCCCGGTCATTGCCATGCTCAATGCCGGCCACCACGGCGCCTTCGCCTGGCTGTTGTCGGCCGTGACGGCACCGGACGGTGCGCCGCGCGAGGTCGCCTATTTCTGGTTCACCGGCCTGATGTCAGCGTTTCTCGACAATGCGCCGACCTATCTGTTGTTCTTCCAGCTTGCCGGCGGCGATCCGCAAACGCTGATGCACGAGCTGTCGGGCACGCTCGCGTCGATCTCGATGGGCGCCGTCTACATGGGAGCGCTCACCTATATCGGCAATGCGCCGAACTTCATGGTCAGCAGCATCGCGAGCGAGAACGGCATCGAGATGCCGAGCTTCTTCGGCTATCTCTTGCGCGCCGGCGCCGTGCTGATCCCGCTGTTCATGCTGCTGACGCTGCTGCCGGTCGCCCCGATCCTGCGCTGGCATTGAATCTGCCGGCCGATTTGCTACTGCTCGTCTTCAGTGATTGGAGCCGGTAGATGAGCGCGCATAATCCGATGCCCCGGTCGGCCTGGATCTTTCCGGCGCTGGCCGTGCTGTTGTTCGCAGCCGTCAGCGCGACGGGCTACGTCTTCACGCTGTCGCTGGGCGGGCTCGTCTTCGCGACCGTGCTGCTCATCATCCTGTTCGGCACGGTGTTCGCCGCGGTTCATCATGCCGAAGTGATCGCCGAGCGGGTCGGCGAGCCCTATGGCACGCTGGTGCTGACGCTCTCGGTGACCGTCATCGAGGTGGCCCTGATCACCACGATCATGCTGGGCGACAAGCCCGCTCCGGAACTGGCGCGCGACACCGTGTTCGCCGTTGTCATGATCGTCTGCAACGGCCTCGTCGGGCTCTGCATCTTCATCGGCGGCCTGCGCTATCGCGAGCAGGGCTTTCAGCTCTCGGGGGCCAACGTCTATCTCAGCGTCCTGTTCGCGCTCGCGACCATCACGCTGATCATGCCGAACTACACGACCAGCACGCCGGGGCCGGTCTATTCGGCGGTTCAGCTCGGTTTCGTCGACGTGGTCACGCTCGCGCTGTACGGAGTGTTCCTCTACACCCAGACCGTCCTGCACAAGGATTACTTCGTCCATGAACGGGCTGACGGCGGCAGCGGCGTGGCGCATCTGCCGGGCCGGATGTTGGTGGTCAGCGTCGTGCTGCTGCTGATTGCGCTGCTGGCCGTGGTGCTGCTCGCCAAGAAGTTTTCGCTGGTGGTGGACGCCGTCGCGGCCAAGATCGGCGCGCCGCCGGCCTTTGCCGGCCTTCTGGTCGCGCTCCTGATCCTGATGCCGGAAGGCGTCGCGGCCGTATCGGCGGCCCGCAAGAACGACCTCCAGAAGAGCATCAACCTCGCGCTCGGCTCGTCCCTCGCCACCATCGGGCTGACCATCCCGGCGGTGGGGGTCGCCACCTACGCGCTCGACAAGGAACTCACGCTCGGCCTCAGCGCCCAGGGCAGTGTGCTTTTGCTCCTGACCTTCTTCCTGAGCATGCTGACCTTCGGCACCGGCAGGACCAATGTCCTGTTCGGGCTGGTCCATATGGTGGTATTTGCCGTCTACGCGTTCATGGTTTTCGTGCCCTGAAGCGCGACGTCCCAAGAGAGGTTTCAGATGCTTGCCGCCAAGTCCGAGATCCAGGTCGACAACGAGGAGGTCCGGGTGACCGAATGGCGGCTTCCGCCCGGTAGCGCCACCGGGCATCACACCCACGGCATGGACTATGTGATTGTTCCCGTCGTCGCGGGGGAGATGACCATCGTGGCGCCGGGCGGCGAGCGGTCCAAGGCGCTACTGGCAGCCGGGAAATCCTACTTCCGCAAGGCGGGCGTCCAACATGACGTACTTAACGAAACCTCAACCGAGATCGTGTTCCTTGAGATCGAGCTAAAGCCGTAGATCCGGCCTTAACACTTGCCATCGATCCGTCGCAGTTGATCCCTTACAATGCCCTAAAGTTCCCGCATCAGATCGCGCGGGGAGTGGCCGGAATGCTGAAATACCTCGCTAAAATCTCGATGGATATTTTCCCCTCGGTGCTCGCGACGATCATCGGGGCGTACATCGTTAACCACTACATCAACGCCAAGCCGGCGGCTGATGCCCCTGCGGCCGTCGTGGCCCCTGCCGAGGCCGGCAAGAACGGCAAACCCGCCGATGTCGCCAATCTCCCTGCGCCCGGCGTCAAGGCCAAAGGCATCCCCGAGAAGAGCGTGACGGACAAGCCGGCGGCCGAAAAGGCTGCCGATCAGCCGTCCGCCGAGCACAAGGCTGCCGATGTGGCCCCGGCTGAGGCCAGCCCGCGTGGCAAGCCGTCGGCGCGCGAGAAGGCGGTCGCCAAGTCGACCCCGGCCACCAGCACGCCCGCTCCCGCCGCTCCGGTGGTCGAGGCCAATTCGGCGCCGGCTGCTGCGGCTCCGGCCCCCGACGCCAACGACCTCGTGCGTGCCGCGATCGAGCGCCTGCGCAAGACTCCTGAGGGCAAATCTTCCGAGGGCAAGTCTTCCGAAGGAAAGTCGTCTGCCGAAACCAAACCTGCCGAGGTCAGGCCGTCCGAGACCAGGTCAGCCGAGAGGCCGACTGAGCCTGCCATGCGGGAAGCAGCCCGCACGCCCGAGGCCCCGCGGGTCGTCAGCATGGAGCCGGCTGCGGTCCGTCCGCTGCCGCCGCCGATCACGGTATCGACGCCCTCACCGGAGGCCTATGGCAAGGATGGCTTCTCGCCGGCCAGTCCGCCGTACACGGCCTCGGTCGGCAATGATCCGAATCGGATGACGCCGCCGGCTGACATTCCCGTGCCGATGATCGCGCCACCGCTCGATCTGCGCGCCGACGCCGGTGGTTCCATGCCGCGGCCGAAGAAGACCAATGTCGCCGACGAGATGCTGTCGGGCATGAAGTCGATGTTCCACTCGGTTCTGCCGAAGAGCGCCACCCCCGATTAAGACGGCGCCTGCGCCGTCAAAACCGTCAGCCGCCGACGCGGGCAAGACCGCTGCGTGCGGCGTCGTCGCGTGGGCGAAGCGAGACAGCCCTGGTGTAGGACGCCGCCGCCTTGGCCCTGTCGCCCAGCCGCTCATAGGCCTGTCCGCGCGTGGTCCAGACCTGGGCGTTGTGCGGATCGGCCTCGGAGGCCTCATCCAGATCGGCCGTGGCCTCCTTGACCTTGCCGAGCGCGAGATAGCTGGTGGCGCGGCCGAGCAGCGGCTCGACCTTCTGGGGATTGAGTCCGCTCGCAGCGCTGAAATCTGCGATGGCGAAGGCGTGCTGATTGTTGCCCTGGTAGATCAGGGCACGGCCATACAGCGCCTGCGCATTGTAGGGATCGAGTCCGACCGCGCGATTGAACTCGTCGAGCGCTGCCGCGACCTCGCCTGACTTGGCCAGGGATTGGGCTTTTGCAGTGTGGGCCTGAGCTTCGGTGACGTTGCCGGCGCTCACCGCGCCCTCGGCGGGCGCAGCCGCCTGGGGGGCCTCCTGCGGCTTGTCCTTCTCCGGCATCAACGATCCCAGATCGAAGGAGCAGCCGCACAGCGCAATCCCCATCAAGGCCAGCGCGCACGGCTGCCGCCAGATCCGGCGTCGCCGCGCCAAGCCGCGCTCGGGGAAGGGGGAGGCCATCTGCGGTTCGCTCGCGCTAGGGCATGATCCGGACCCGAAGGGCCGCGTTGGCGAAAAGTATGCAGCGGTTTTCCCTCGCGACAAAGGCGGAACGCGCTTGCGTAGAGATCAAGGTCAAACAACAAACTAAAGCGCGACGACGTTCAATCCAAATCTCATCGCGTTTGCGTGCCGCATCCGTGGTGCCTGGCCCAAAGAGCAGCGCGCACAAACAATGACGCGGGCCAGAGGCCCGCGTCATCGAAACTGAAATCTTGCAAAATTCGGTGAATCAGCGCGGTCCGCGCGGACCTGCACCCGGGCCGCCACGACCGCCGCGATCACCGCCGGGACCTGCGCCGAACACCGGCTTCGGCTTCATCGGCAGCAGGCCTTCGCGCTGCAGCTTCTTGCGGGCCAGCTTGCGCGCGCGGCGCACGGCTTCGGCCTTTTCGCGGGCCTTCTTCTCGGAGGGCTTCTCGTAATGACCGCGGAGCTTCATCTCGCGGAAAATTCCCTCGCGCTGCATCTTCTTCTTCAGCGCCTTGAGGGCTTGGTCGACATTGTTATCGCGAACGAGAACCTGCACGCGGCATCCTCTTCAGTGGATCGGATTTGAATTCTGGTAAGACGAAGGGGATGGCGAAAACGCGCAAGCCCTTAACCTTGAGGGCGCGGATGTATCAGACAATTCCCGGGATGTCCACCGGACAAGCGGGTTTTCGGGCCAAGTTCAGCCATTAAATGAGGCAAAAATACCTCTGTGCGGCCCTGATTTGGGCGATTCGACGCCAGGGATGGGGCCGTTTCCGGAGCTTTGTTCCGGAATCTTGAAAGCAGGGGACTACACATGGATATCAAGAAATACGCTGCTGAAGCCATCGGCACCTTCTGGCTCACATTCGCAGGCTGCGGAAGCGCGGTGATCGCTGCCGGCTTTCCGCAGGTCGGAATCGGTCTGGTCGGTGTCTCCCTCGCATTCGGACTGAGCGTGGTCACCATGGCCTATGCGATCGGCCATATCTCCGGCTGCCATCTCAACCCGGCCGTCACGGTCGGTCTTGCCGCCGGCGGGCGTTTTCCGGCCGGGCAGATCCTGCCCTATGTGATCGCGCAGGTGGCCGGCGCGATCGTGGCCGCCTGGCTCCTCTACGTCATCGCGAGCGGGGCTCCCGGATTCGATGTCAGCAAGGGCTTCGCATCCAACGGCTATGATGCGCATTCGCCCGGCCAGTACAGCATGATCGTGTGCTTCCTCACCGAGGTGGTGATGACCATGATGTTCCTGTTCATCATCATGGGCGCGACCCATGGCCGCGCGCCCGCAGGCTTCGCGCCGCTCGCGATCGGGCTCGCGCTGGTGATGATCCATCTCGTCAGCATCCCCGTCACCAACACCTCGGTGAACCCGGCGCGCAGCACGGGCCCCGCGCTGTTCGTCGGCGGCTGGGCGACGGCGCAGCTCTGGCTGTTCTGGGTCGCACCGCTGATCGGCGGCGCGCTGGGCGGGGTGATCTATCGCTGGCTCAGCGAGGAGCCCACGGGCGTCGTCGCAGGCGCGAAGACGGCGTAATCGCGGAGCGGGATCGCAGCTCGAAGCTGCGGTCCCTCTACTTGCCTTTCGTCGGCCTGACTTCGGTAACGTGGCCCATCTTCCGGCCGGGACGCGGCGCACCCTTGCCATAGATGTGCACGGTCGCGCCCGGCACGCTCAGCCACTTTTCGTAATCATTGATCTCGTCGCCGATCAGATTGGTCATGGTGACGATTTCGCCGTGGCGCACGGGCTTGCCGAGCGGCCAGCCGGCGATGGCGCGGATGTGCTGCTCGAACTGCGAGACCGAGGCGCCGTCGAGCGTCCAGTGCCCTGAATTGTGCACGCGCGGGGCGATCTCATTGACCAGCACCTTCGGGCCGGTGCCGTTGGCGAGCACGAACATCTCGACAGCGAGCACGCCGACATAGTCGAGCGCGCTTGCGATCTTGCCGGCGATGCTGCGTGCTTCCTCGGCAAGCGCAGGCGGGATCGGCGCGGGCGCGCGCGATATCTTCAGGATGTGGTCGCGGTGCTCGTTCTCGGTGACGTCGAAACACTCGACCTGGCCTGTGACCGAGCGTGCGGCGATCACGGAGATCTCGCGTTCGTAGGGCACGAAGGCTTCCAGGATCGCCGATTTGGTCGCGAGGCTGGTCCACACCTTGGCGATGTCGTCGCCCTCGCGGATGATGGCCTGGCCCTTGCCGTCATAACCGAAGCGGCGGGTCTTGAGCACGGCCGGAAGGCCGATCCTGGCGATCGCCTCGCGCAGCGAGGACACGGAGGTGACGTCGGCATAGGCTGCGGTGCCGATGCCGAGCCGCGTCACGAAATCCTTCTCGGCGAGCCGGTCCTGGGTGGTCTCGAGAATCTTGCGGTTGGGCAGCACGGGTCGGCGCGCGTCCAGCACCATCGCGGCGGCCGATGGCACATTCTCGAATTCGTAGGTGATGACGTCGACGTCGTTGGCGAACAGTTCGAGCGCCTCGACATCGGCATATTCGGCGCAGGTCGCGTTCAATACGACGTCGAAGGCCGGCGAGTCCGGATCGGGCGAGAAAACCTGGCAGCGCAGGCCGAGCCGCGCCGCAGCCATGGCCAGCATCCGGCCCAATTGTCCGCCGCCGAGAATTCCGATGGTGTCACCGGGCTTCAGCTTCACCTGCCTGGTGTCGGTCACGCCTTGTCCTCCGGGCGCTCGGCGACCGCCTCGGTCTGCGCCTTGCGCCAGGCCGCGAGGCGATCGGACAAGGCCGGGTCGGACAACGCCAGGACGGCCGCCGCCAGCAGCGCGGCGTTGGTCGCGCCGGCCTTGCCGATGGCGAGGGTGCCGACCGGGATGCCGGCGGGCATCTGGACGATCGAATAGAGCGAATCGAGGCCCTTGAGCGTCTTGGATTCGACGGGAACTCCGAACACCGGGAGTTCGGTCAGCGCCGCCGCCATGCCGGGCAGGTGTGCAGCGCCACCTGCGCCGGCGATGATGACCTTGTAACCCGCGGCCTTGGCGCCTTTGGCGAAAGCAAAGAGACGGTCGGGGGTGCGGTGGGCCGAGACGATGCGGGTGTCGGCGGCGACGCCGAGCGCGGCAAGCGTGTCGGCGGCATGCCGCATCGTGTCCCAGTCCGACTGGCTTCCCATGATGATGGCGATCGGCGCGGTCATGACGTTAATTGTGCCCGAAAAACAGAAAGATAGGCCAGATTAACGGTTCCGGCCGGCGGCTCGCAAGGCGGTGGCAAGGAGAAGGGAATCCACTATCCTGTCTTGGTGAATCCCCGCAAGCCTTCATTGAGCAGGATGCCCATGAAGAAACCAAAAAGGGCAGGCGCTGCGAAGGCCAAAAAGGGCCGGAAGACCAGTGCCGGCCGATCCAAAGCCGCCCCAACACGGCTGACCAGGCGGCCGGCGAAGCCGCCGGGGCGTGGCGCGTCGGGCGATGATGGAGCCAAGGATACCGTCAGGGCGACGATCCGGGGCTTGCGGACCAAGCTCAAGGAGGCGCAGCGCCGGGTCACGGAACTGGAAGCTGCGGCCGACACCGATTTCCTGCTCGAGATTCCCAACCGGCGCGGCTTCGAGCGCGAGCTGGCGCGCGCCATCGCCTACATGAAGCGCTACCGCGCCAGCGGGGCACTGATCGTGCTCGACGTCGATCGGTTGAAGCCGATCAACGATTCGTTCGGTCATGGCGCCGGTGACGAGGTGCTCAAGGCGATTGCCGCCACGCTGACGCGGCAGGTTCGCGCCTCCGACGTGGTCGGGCGGCTGGGGGGCGACGAGTTCGCGCTGCTGCTGTGGAATCTCAGCGAGACCGACGCCAAGGCGAAGGCGGCCGTCTTCGAGCAGGCGGTCGACGAATTGTCCTTTGTTTTTCGCGGCGAGCACGTGACCGCGGGCGCCTCCGCCGGTGTCGCGCTGCTGGGCGCGCAGTCCGACGCGGGCCGCGCCCTGGAGGAGGCCGATGCCGCCATGTATGTGCGCAAGGCGCACCGGCGGCACGAGCCGCGGATCAGGCTGCTCGGCAGCTAAAGCGCGCTGAGATCCGGCGGTACGTTACCGAATGTCCGCAGCAATTTGGCGTCGCCAAACTCGCCGGTCAGGGGGTCGCCGCTGCGGCTGAAGGCGACGGCGCCGATATGGCCGGCGCCGTGCGCCAGCATTTCCGCACGACGCAGGGCGGCAGCCGATGTCTGACATTCCTCGGCCGCACCTGCCACCGGCGATCCGTCCTCGTCGATCAGGAAGGGCAATGCAACGTAGTAGGTGACGTCGGGCATGGTCGGCTCCGATAGCTGACGGTTCAGGCGGCGCTGCTCTTGCTCCGCATCTTGCTGCGCGAGGTCTCCGGAATGCAGCCGGCGGAAATCGCCGCCTGCAATTCCTCAAGCTCGGCCTCCAGATATTCGTTGGCCATGATCAGCGCCTTGATGGTGCTGCGCAGATTGCCGTCGCACATCGCGATCGCCTGATCGCAGGCCTGTTCATAATGGCTGTTGTCGAGAAGGGCGGCGGTCGACATCTGCATTGTCCTTGTCAGTTGTGCTGGACATTTCCTGGGGGCGCTGGGGTGCTCAAATGTTCCTATTTTGTTCTATTCGAGTCAAGCGGATTCATCCGCACGACGGAAGCCGGCTCGCAGGTCAGGCGATGATGTCGGGGGTGATCTGGTCTTCGATGAACGCGATGCGGTCTCGTAACAACAGCTTGCGCTTCTTCAAGCGCTGTAACCGCAATAGGTCGGGGGCGGGCGATTGATGCAGTGCATCGATCGCCGCATCGAGATCTCGGTGTTCCTGCTGCAACCGGGTGAGCTCGGCTTCGAGCTCACGCTCGTCTTCATTGGTCATGTCTGCGGTGGCCGAAAACCGATAGGCGTGGGATTAAGGCTGTGGATGCCCTGTGGAAATTATCGTCCTTGCGCGGCGTGATCGCAAGCGATCTGCGACCACCGTTCGCCGATCTCCAGCGACATATTTCCGCTGATCGCCGCGGCGCTGCGCAAGCGCATTGATATCATGGATTTTTCCCGCGCGGTTCCTTTACTCACGCTTCGTTACATATGAAATTTCAAAAATGAAGCTGCGGCGACGGTTACCCATCGACAGAACGAATCGCTGATGTACACTTCCCTGTCCGGATCGAATCCTGAGGTTCAACCCTACCGAGGAGGTTTCGAATGACAATTCAGGCACATCTCGTTGAATTGGAGCGGAAGCACAAACTTCTCGAAAACGAATTGCACGAAGCTCTCGTGCACCTTTCAACAGACGACCTGCAAATTGTTGAGTTGAAGCGCCGGAAGTTGATGGTCAAGGACCAGATCGAGCGTCTGAGGCACGGCGACACGCTCCACTAGTGACCCCCGTAACAGCGTAGAGTTGATCGTACCCTTATCCCGCAGGGGTGAGAGCTTTTGCGCTCATCCCTGCAGCAAAGCGCGCACCGTGCAAAGAAGTTTGCGCGGTGTTTCGTTTTTGTCTGAACGCGTTGTCTTGCCGCGAACCGGTACCCGCTTCGCTCGAAAACGCTTTCAGATGTCTGCGAGCTCGGCGACGTGATCTGCGATCGCGAGCGATGACGTCAGTCCCGGCGATTCGATGCCGAACAGATTGATCAGGCCAGCGACGCCGTGATCGCGCGGGCCCTGCATCAGGAAGTCCTGCGTGGCCACCGCGGGCGGTACGATCTTCGGCCGGATACCCGAATAGCTCGGCATCAACGCGCCGTCAGGCAGCGTCGGCCAGTATTTGCGGATCGCCGGGTAGAACCGCTCGGCGCGTGACGGGTCGACCTCGTAATCGATCGTCTCGATCCACTCGACGTCAGGGCCGAAGCGCGCCTGGCCTGCCATGTCCAGCGTCAGATGCACTCCCAACCCGCCGGGCTCGGGCACCGGGTAGATCAGGCGCGAGAACGGCGCCTTGGCATTGCAGCTGAAGTAATTTCCCTTGGCGAGATAGGCCCGTGGAATTCGGTCCAGCGGCATGCCGTCGATGTTGCGCGCCACATTCGTCGCCGAGAGCCCCGCGGCATTGACGAGGAGGCTGCATTGCAGCGTCATTGGCGCCTCGCCGCCGGCGTCGATCTCGATCAGTCCGTCCGCCGCCTTGGCGCGGATCAGCGGGGTGTGAAACGCGAAGGCCGCGCCGGCTTCCTCGGCTTCGCCGCGCAGCGACAGCATGTAGGCGTGGCTGTCGATGATGCCCGTCGAGGGCGACAGCAGTGCGGCGTCGCAGGCCAGCGCCGGCTCCAGCGCGCGTGCCGCCTCGCCTGTGAGCAACTGCATGTCGAGCACGCCATTGGCCTCGGCATGCGCCTTGATCGATTGCAGCTTTGCGGTCTCCTGCGGGCTGGTCGCAACGATCAGCTTGCCGCAATTCCTGTGCGGGATGCCGCGCTCGGCGCAGTAGCGGTAGAGTGCGTGCTTGCCGTCGACGCACATGCGCGCCATCCAGCTCCCGGCGCGGTAGTAGATGCCGGCATGGATCACCTCGCTGTTGCGCGAGGAGGTGATGGTGCCGATCGCCTCGGCCTCCTCGAGCACGATGACCTCGCGCCCGGCCTGCGCAAGCTTTCGAGCCACCGCGAGCCCGATCACGCCGGCTCCGATGACGACGCAATCGACCCTATCCATGGTTGTGCAGGATGTCCGCTAGAAGCGCCGGTGGCGTCAGGACTGGAGAGAATGCCGCGGGGCCATTCTCCGTTAAGGAAGAATTTATCATGTCAGGGCAATTGCCGTATTTCACGTCACATTTTTCTGTTGCGCGTACAGGCGTTTACCCGATCCAAACGCGTGAAGCCAGACAATCCGACGTTGAAATCGCGGGTGGCTGATGGCTGAGAAGAACTGGCACGAGGGCAGCACGCTTCCGATTGCTGTGCAGGCCGTTGTGTGCCTGGCCGGCACGGTTGCGCCCGCGCGCGCCTTTGCGCTGTCGGACAGCTTCGCCGCGCCGAGCTATCTCGGCCAGCTCGATCCCAACGTGGTCTGGGAGGTCCTGATCGCGGGCATCGTCGTCTGCGCGTTCCTCGCCGCGATCGTGCTGTGGATCCATTCCTCGCTGCGCCGGACCAGGCGCTTGCAGTTGCGGCGCAACGCCTTCGTCTCCTCCGCCATGAACAATCTCAATCAGGGCGTGGTGATGACGGATGCGCAGCGTCGCATCATCTTCTGCAACGACCGCTATCTCGAGATCTACGGCCTGACGCGGTCGGAACTCTGGGCCAATATGGACGGCCATGAGCTTCTCGAGCTCAGGCGCAAGCGCGGGGTGCTTGGCGGCATCTCCGACGATGAGTTCTACGAGAAGGCGGCAAGCCACAACGGCCTGATCACCGAGCTGCCCGACGGCCGGGCCATCCTGGTGAAGTTTTTCGTGCTGCCGAACGGCGGCTCGGTGGCGACGCATCTGGACGTCAGCGA
Source organism: Bradyrhizobium sp. WSM2793 (assembly GCF_000379585.1). Classification (NCBI taxonomy): domain Bacteria; kingdom Pseudomonadati; phylum Pseudomonadota; class Alphaproteobacteria; order Hyphomicrobiales; family Nitrobacteraceae; genus Bradyrhizobium; species Bradyrhizobium sp. WSM2793. Next base: position 155,005 of record NZ_KB902776.1, read on the forward strand.
GCAGCGCAAGCTGTCGCGACAGCTCGCTTCCACCAAGCAATTCCTGGAATCGGTGCTGGACCATGTGCCGGCCTGCGTGGCCGCGAAGAACATCGAGGATGGTTGCTACATCTTCGCCAACAGCGCCTATGAGCGATTCTGGGGGTTCTCGCGGGATCACGCCGTCGGCAAGAACGCAGGCGAGCTGTTTGCGCCGGTCTCGGCAGCCATTATCGAGGCGACCGACCGGGCGGCGCTCAACTCCCCGGACGGCCAGTTCCGCAACGAATTCGAGGTCGACCGCGGCGGCGAGCGGCGCATGGTCGCCTCGATCCGGATCGTGGTCCGCAACGAGAGCAACAAGCCCGAGTTTCTGCTGCTGGTGTTCGAGGACATCACCGACCGCCGGTCGCTGTCGCAGGAATTGGAGAGCACCAAGAAGTTCCTCGAGCTCGTGGTCGACAACATCCCGGTGGCGCTGATCGTCGAGCAGGTCAAGGACGGCCGCTATCTGCTCGCCAATCGCAGCGCGGAGACGATCCTCAACCGCCGGCGCGAGGAGGCCACGGGCCTGACCGCGTCCGACATCTTCAACCCCAAGGAAGCCAAGCTGATCATCGCGCGCGACGAGGCCGCGATCAAGAAACGCGGGATGATCACCGAGGAGCATCCGATCTCCACCAAGGACGGCCTGCGGCTGTTCCTGACCCGGCGTGCCACGGTGCTCGGCGATACCGGCGAGCCGCAATATCTGATCAAGACCCACGAGGACGTCACCGACCGCCGGCAGACCGAGTCGCGCATGGCGCACATGGCCTATCACGACGGCCTCACCGATCTGCCGAACCGCGCCGCCTTCCTCCAGGCGCTGACCCAGATGATCGAGGCCTGCGAAGGCACCGGCGAGGAGTTCGCGGTCCTCTGCGTCGACCTCGACGGCCTCAAGGAGGTCAACGACGTCTTCGGTCATGCGCTCGGCGACAAGCTCCTGATCGAGGTGGCCCAGCGGCTCCAGGACTCCGCCCGTGGCGGCGTGGTGGCGCGCCTGTCCGGCGACGAATTCGGCCTGATCATCGACGGCAAGCAGCCGGACGCAGGTCTTGCACTGGCGCAGCAGATTGGCGACGCCGTCGCGAAGGACTTCCAGATCGACGGCCGTGCGGTCCGCGCCGGCGTTACCACCGGCATGTCGATCTTCCCGCACAACGGCGCCGATGGCGCCTCGCTGCTCGCCAATGCCGGTGCGGCGCTGTTCCGCGCCAAGCAGAAGTCGCGCGGCACGATCAGCCTCTACCAGCCCGAGATGGACCATCAGATCCGCGACCGCCGCGTGCTGCACCAGGACCTGTCGGTGGCGATCAAGAACGGCGAGCTTTCGCTTGCCTTCCAGCCGCAGGGCGTCGCCGGCCACAGCGTTGCCGAGAGCGAGATCATCGGTTTCGAGGCGCTGGCGCGCTGGCAGCATCCGGTGCGCGGCCAGGTCTCGCCGGCCGAATTCATCCCGATCGCCGAGGAGAGCGGTCTGATCGTCGAGATGGGCGAGTGGATCCTGCGCCAGGCCTGCCGCGAGGCGGCGTCCTGGCCGAAGCCGCTTCAGGTCGCGGTCAATCTGTCGCCGGCGCAGTTCATGCACGGCGACGTGGTCGGCCTCGTCCATTCGATCCTGATCGAGACCGGCCTTGCACCCGGCCGGCTCGAGCTGGAGATCACCGAGGGTGTGCTGATCGAGGATTTCGACCGGGGCCTTGCGCTGCTGCGCCGCCTGAAGGCGCTCGGCGTGCGCATCTCCATGGACGATTTCGGCAGCGGTTACTCCTCGCTGAGCTACCTCCAGGCGTTCCCGTTCGACAAGATCAAGATCGACCGGGCCTTCATCATCAATCTCGGCCGCAACCCGCAATCGGCTGCGATCGTTCGCGCGGTGATCGATCTCGGCCACGGCCTCGAAATGTCGATCATTGCCGAGGGCGTCGAGACGGTCGAGCAACTCGCCTTCCTCGCCAAGGAGGGCTGTGACGGCGTGCAGGGCTATCTGCTCGGCAAGCCCCTGCCGATCGGGAAATATGCCGGGCTGGTCGGCCGCGCTGAACTCATGGAGCTTGCGCTCAAAACCGGTTAGAGCATTTTCGAGCGAAGTGGACACCGGTTCGCGTCAAGAAAAAGCGTCAGAATAAGAATCTAGAGCCCCGTTCCGATTTCATCGGAACGGAAATGGCTCTAGTGATGATGGGGCGCTTTGCTCCCATTCGACGGCTTCATGGCGGATTACGATCTCGCGATCATCGGCGGCGGGCTGAACGGTGTCAGCCTCGCGCGCGATGCGGCCGGCCGCGGCTTGCGGGTCATCCTGTTCGAGCAGGGCGATCTCGGCGGCGCGGCCTCCTCGGCAACACCGCGGCTGATCCATGGCGATCTGTCGGTGCTGGAGCGGCGCCGGTTCCGGCGGGTGCGCCGGGCCCTGGCCGAGCGCCGGACCTGGCTCCAAATCGCGCCGCATCTGGTCCGGCCGATGCGCTTCGTGATCCCCGCGCATGCCGACGAGCGTCCACCATGGCTGCTGCGGGTCGGCCTTTATGTCTATGACGGTCTCACGAACCGGGGCGGTCTGCCACCCTCGGCGACCATCGACATCACGCATCATCCGGTCGGCAACGCGCTGAAACGCCCGTTCGGTACAGCGTTCGAATATTCGGACTGCGTTGTCGACGACTCCCGCCTGGTGGCGCTGACGGCACTGGATGCCGCTGAACATGGCGCGGCGATCCGGACCGGTGCGCGTTGCGTCCGTGCCGACAGAACCGACATTTGGCGGCTCGCGGTGGTCGATCGTGGCCACCGCCGCACGGTCACGGCGCGAGCGCTGGCCAACGCCACCGGCGGCTGGACGCCAATGGTCGCTGAGACCGTGCTGCGGCAGCCGCAGCCCGCGATGGCGGCCACGCAGATGAGCCAGATTATCGTGCCCAGGCTGTTCGACTCCGAGAACGTCTACGTCTTTCAGAACAATGATGGGCGGCTGATCTTTGCCCGGCCCTTCGAGCGCGACTTCACGCTGATCGGCACGGTCACGCACGCCTTCACCGGCGATCCCGCAATTGTGGCGATGCCTGGGGCCGACGTCGGCTATCTCTGCGAAGCGGCGAGCCGCTATTTTCGTGAGCGCGTCGCCCCGACCGACGTGGTCCGGACGGTCTCCGGCGTCAACCTGACGCTGGCGTCCGAGCGCGGACGCGACGGCACGATGCTGTTCCATGCACGTCGGCGCAAGGCGCCGCTGCTCACGATGTTCGGCGGCGACGTCACCACCTCGCGCCTGCGCGCGGAATGGGCGGTGACGAAGCTGACGCCGTTCTATCCGATGTCGCCGCCCTGGACTGCTGGAGCTGCGCTGCCCGGCGGAGATTTCGCCTGGGACAGTTTCGACACCGAAGTCGACCTCGCGCGCGACCGCTGGCGCTTTCTGTCGGAGCCAGAAGCCCAGCGTCTGGTCGGAGCCTATGGCTCGCGGTTGTCCGCAGTGCTAGGCGAGGCAAAGACCCGCGACGAACTTGGCCCGGCGTTCGGCCCCGAGCTGACCGGTGCCGAGGTGCGTTATCTGATGGCCAGCGAATGGGCGCGCTTTCCGGACGATATCCTCTGGCGCCGCTCCAAGCTCGGCTTGACCATGCCCGCGGCGGATCGTGACGCTCTGGCGGCGTTCATGGCGGGTGTGAAAGATGCACCGCTAATTGGTTGAGCAAAAGCCGATCGGCCGCTAGCGTGCGGCGGAATCGGGGTTGGCAGGGAACATGACGGACGAATTGCCCAAAACGCACGCCGCGACAGGTGCGGCCGATGGAGACGCATCCGCGGCGGGCCGGCCGCTGCTGCGCATCGAGGGCGTCGTCAAAAACTTTGGCACTTTCCGCGCGGTGGATGGCGTCTCGCTCGACATCAAGGCTGGCGAATTCTTCGCGCTGCTCGGGCCCAGCGGCTGCGGCAAGACCACGCTGCTGCGCATGCTCGCCGGCTTTGAGGCGCCGGACGAGGGGCGCATCCTGCTTGGTGATAAGGACATCGCGCAGGCGCTGCCGCATGAGCGCCCGATCAATATGATGTTCCAGAATTACGCGTTGTTTCCGCATCTGTCGGTGCGCGACAACATCGCCTTCGGCCTGAAGCGCGCCGGCATGGCGCGCGCCGACATCGCCACCCGTGTGGCCGAGATGGTCGCCCTGGTGAAGCTCGAAGGGCTCGAGAAGCGCAAGCCAGATCAGCTCTCCGGCGGCCAGCGCCAGCGCGTGGCGCTTGCCCGCGCACTGGCGCGCCGGCCGCAACTGCTGCTGCTCGACGAGCCGCTCGCGGCGCTCGACAAGAAGCTGCGCGAGAATACGCAAGGCGAGCTGATGGAGCTGCAGCGCCGTCTCGGCATGACCTTCATCGTCGTCACGCACGACCAGGAGGAAGCCATGACGATGGCGAGCCGGATCGGCGTGATGAAATCAGGCAAGCTCGCTCAGGTCGCGAGTCCCCGCGAGCTCTACGAAGCGCCGCGCTCGCGCTGGATCGCGGAGTTCGTCGGCGACGTCAACCTGTTCGACGGCGAGACGAAATTGCGCGACGGTCATCGTCTGGTCATTGGCACGCGTGATGCGGGTACGTTGGTGGTGGCGGAGCCGCGCGAACCGGTCGGTGCGGGAAGATTCTCGATCGCGATTCGTCCCGAGAAGATCAAGTTGTCGCGGCGCGCCCCGGTGAGCGAAGCCGGTCGTGAAACCATGATCAACAGCCTGGACGGCGTGGTCGCGGAGATCTGCTATCTCGGCGGCACCACGACCTATAAAGTGAAGCTCGATACCGGCGGAATCGTACGGGCCTCGGTCGCCAACAGCGCCCGCCTGGATGTCGACGCCTATAGCGTGGGCCAGCAAATCGTCGCCTGGTTCACGCCGGATGATTGCGTGGTGCTGCCGTCATGAGCTCCCGCCGCATCTTCGCGCGCCCGGCGCGCTTTGCCGCGATCGCGCCCTATGTCTGGATGGTGCTGTTCTTCCTGGTGCCATTCGCCTTCGTGCTCAAGATCAGCCTGTCGCAGACGGCGATCGCACAGCCGCCCTACGAGCCGGTATTCGCGCTGACGGCGGGGTGGGATGCGCTCAAGGCGGCCTTTGCCGCACTGTCGATCGACAATTTCAGGCTGCTCGTCTCCGACGACATCTATGTGTTCGCCTATGCGCGCAGCCTCACCGTCGCTCTGACCGCGACTACGCTGCTGCTGCTGATCGGCTATCCCATCGCTTATGGCATGGCGCGGCTGCCGAAGAGTTGGCAGGCTGTGGCGATGGTGCTGGTGATCGTGCCGTTCTGGACCTCGTTCCTGATCCGCATCTATGCCTGGATCAACATCCTCCAGCACGACGGCCTGCTGAACCAGATCCTGCTGGCGCTACATCTGGTCAGCCAGCCCGTGGTCTGGCTCTCCACCGACAGCGCGATGTATATCGGCATCGTCTATTCTTATTTGCCATTCATGATCCTGCCGCTCTACGCCACGCTCGCCAAGATGGAGCCGGTGCTGGAGGAGGCGGCCTCCGATCTCGGCGCGCCGCCGTGGCAGGTGTTCTGGCTCGTCACCTTCCCGCTGTCGCTGCCCGGCGTCGGTGCCGGCGTGCTGCTGTGCTTCATTCCCATCGTCGGCGAATTCGTCATCCCGGACCTTCTGGCCGGCTCCAATTCGCTGATGATCGGCCAGACGCTGTGGCTCGAATTCTTCACCAACAAGGACTGGCCGGTCGCCTCTGCAGCGGCCACCGTGCTGCTGGTGGTGCTGCTGGTGCCGCTGCTGCTGTATGAGCGCCTCCAGAAGCGGCAGCTGGAACAGGGACGCTGACGCCATGCGCAAGGTCTCGCGCCTGTCCCGTTTCAACGTCGCCTCGCTCGCGCTGGGGCTGGCGTTCCTTTACTTGCCGATCCTCATCCTCGTCATCTATTCCTTCAATGCCTCGCGGCTGGTGACGGTGTGGGGCGGCTGGTCGCTGCGCTGGTATCACGAGTTCTTCAACGACCGCGCCATGATCGAGGCCGCCTGGATGAGTTTTCGCGTGGCGGTCTCCTCGGCGACCATCGCCACGCTGCTCGGCACGCTCGCCGCGGTCGCCTTGTCGCGCGGCGAGCGCTTCCGAGGCCGTACGCTGTTCTCCGGCATGCTCTACGCGCCGCTGGTGATGCCCGAGGTGATCACGGGGCTGTCGCTGCTATTGCTGTTCGTGGCGCTGAACGCCGAGCGCGGCTTCTGGACGGTGACGATCGCCCATACCACGCTGACGATGTGTTTCGTCGCCGTGGTCGTGCAGTCCCGCCTCGGCTCGCTCGATCGTTCGCTGGAGGAGGCGGCGATGGACCTTGGCTGCGACCCGGTGCGCGCCTTTCTTTCGGTGACGCTGCCGCTGATCGTCCCCGCGATCGTCGCAGGCTGGATGCTGGCCTTCACGCTGTCGCTGGACGATCTCGTGATCGCGAGCTTCACCACCGGCCCCGGCTCGGCGACATTGCCGATCCGGATCTATTCCGAGGTGAGGCTGGGCGTGAAACCCGAGATCAACGCGATCTGCACGCTGGTGATCGCCCTGATCGCGGTGGTGATCGTGATCGCTTCGCTCGCCTCAAAACTGTCGAGTTCGCAGGGCGAGAGCGCCGCGCCGCTGTAAGCGGGCGCGCTTCTCAGAAAGCAGCCAACACCCACTTGGCTCCGTCCGCGCGTAAGATGTATAGCTTGCCGCGCGCCAACACGGTCTGGAAATCGGTATTTCCCGTTCCGATGATGGCCTTGAGCTCGCTGCCGGCTGCATCGGCTTGTACGGTCAAGATCTGCCGTGGCGCCAGCTCGATCTTTTGTGAAACTCCCCCGACAACGAACTGGAAGCCGAGTGGCTGACCGGCGTCGTTGTAAAAGCCGACGCTGTTTGCTGCGACCACCGGCTCGGCGAGCGAGCGGACGGGAACGGTGAGACCTTGATTGCCATTCGGAGCCAGCCCTGTGGCTGTTGGAACGTGGCCCGGCGCAAGTCCGGGGACTTGGAGCGGCATCTGGGTCACATAGGGAGTCATCGGGGCCAGATCAGGCCTTATCGCGTTTCTCTCGATCGCGGTCTGCGGATTTGGGGCTCGCAAGCCAAGATTTCCAGGCGAGGCTGATTGAGCCGATGCCAACTGGGGCGCCGAAATCAGAATAAGGCCGGCGGTCGCTACTGCGGTGCGTAAGCAGTCCATGACGATGCCCTCTTGTCTAACGTTAACCTCTAGGTGCGGTCGCGGTGCCCGGCGGTGCCGCTTGATTGGGAGGAGCCGCGTTGGCAGCATTGAGGGCTGGCGGTTGGCCCTGAGGTTCTTCGGCCGCCCCGGCCGCCGACTTGCCGAAAATATACCCGACGATCGTGCCGAGGAGACTGAATACGGGTGCGGTCTGCGTGTCGGTGTAGCCGGCTACGATCAAGAACAACGCGGCAAAAACCACGACGAGAAGTAGGAAGGCCTTATAGAACTCCTGTGTGAGTTTGCCGATCGCCGCCATTACACACAGCAGGATTGCCATTGTGACCACCAATGCGATGGCGAGGCCGGTCAACCAGAATTCATAAGGCGTCTTGTAGGTGATGTAACCCTGTTGCTGCGCCGGCTTGCCGGTCCCCACGCTTGCGGGCGATTGTCCCGTCGGCGGCGGATTGGTAATCCGTTGATCTTGACTGACGTCTGAGGGCGTCGCGGTGGCGCTGGGGCTCGGATTGTCGGGAAGCTGTTGCGCACAAGCCAGGCCGCCGCAGAGAAGCATCAGCACGATGAGGGCAAATCTCGTCAGTCGGTGTAGCAGCATTTTGCTATCCGTCGGGCAATTGAATTGAAAAATACGCGGCACAGGCAATAAGTAGAGAATATCCTGCGCGCACACTTAGGTTGTCAATCCGATTCTTGCCTTTCTCCGCCCGGTCGGCAGGACTGGAGGTCTCATGAAGAGCTGGCTCGCTATCGCCGCCCATACCCCGCTATGGGTCTGGATCTTGTTCGCCTATCTGGTCTGGCAGGGTATCCAGTCGATGCAGCCACGCACGACGCCGATCTGGCGCGCGCTGATCCTGCCGGTCGTGTTCATCGTCTGGGGGATGTCTCGGATCGGCTTCGGGCCTCAGGGCAGTGCTTGGCCGCTGATCGCGTGGATCGCGGCCGCGCTGGCACTGCTGCTGCTGGGTGTGCTGACGCCGCGTCCTTTCGAGGTCGATCACACGACAGGTGAGATCATCCGCCAGGGCAGCGCGTTTGCCCTGATCCGCAACCTTGTCGTGTTCTCACTGCAATATGCGGTCGGCGTGATCTCGGTGATCGATGCGAGCGACCGCGCACTGGCAATCATCATCGGCCGCGCCATCTCGGGCGCGACCGCCGGCTACTTCATCGGCTCGACGATCGCGCTGGTGATGGCCTATCGACGAAAACGCACCCTCGGATGATCAGCGCGACCGGGGCGGACGTTTCGAGCCTCTGGTGCCTGTGGGACGCGGCCGCGTTGCGGTGGCTGCGACGGGGGCGGCATACCGCGCGCGCACTGCGCCCTGCACCGCCACCCCGAGCTGCCGCAGCGCCAGGGCGTCGAGCGGAAATTCCAGCAGAATATGGATCAGGCTCAGCGCCAGCAGGAAGGTAAAGCCGAACGCGTAGTCGTAGAAATAGAGCGCGGTGGAAGCTGCGCTGGCGGCGGCCATCGCCGCCAGCCGCGCCTTCGGGACCGCGGTCCAGCGGATCACGTCGGCTTTGATGAACCAGTTGAGGTAATGATAGGTATAGACGAAGGCGAGCAGGCTCGTCAGCCTGGTGTCGAGGACGAGGCCGGGCACGCCGAACAGCCGGCTGAGGGCCGGGCCGACATTGCCGAAATAGTCCTGTCCGACCCGGGCAAAGCTCGCGATCCGGATTTCAGCGGTTGGCGGCAGCAGCAGAATCGTAGCGATCGCGACGAGGTAGACAGCCACCAGCGCAGCCTGGACGCGGCTGCCGGATCGGTGCGCGCCGAGCACCATGAAGATCAGCGTGAACAGCGAGACGTGGATCAAGGTCGGAATCAGGATGCCGATCACGGCGAGCGAGGATCCGCTCGAATACATGAGCGCGGACAGTGCGATCGCCGTCATGAACAGCAACATGCTCTCGATCGCCGAGGTGGTGGCCGCAAGCATGGCGCAGACGATCAGCGCGCCCCACATCGCAAAGCCGAACCACGAGGCGTTGTCGATCAGGGCCGCGACCACGGCGATGATTGCGAGGGCTGCCGCAATCCCACGATGTGGCAGGTAATAGCTGCGGTCGTGCAGCCATGAAATCTCGGTGAAGTAGTGCGCCGGGCCGAGCACGACATAAGCCAGCAGCAACAGCTCGAACGGCATCAGATAGGCCGCCGCGAGCGCCAGCAGCATCAGGCCGAGATGGATCGCGTCGTTGCTGCGCATGATGCCGTGCCCTGCATTGGGGCACCGAGGTTAGAGCAGGCGTGAACAACCCGCAATTGTCCACCTTGTCGCTCGAACGTCCTGCTTGCGGCGACCCGATGCGTCCTGTCGCGTCAGGACTTCACCGCACCTGCCGTGAGCCCGCCCACCATGTAGCGGCGGAAGGCATAGTAGATCGCGGCCGGCGGCAGTGCGTAGATGAAGCCGGTCGTCATCAACAGCTCCCACGGCGAGTCGTCGGCGGCGAGGAAGTTGCCGAGCGCGACGGGCAGGGTGATCTCGCGGTCGTTCGAGAGCAGCAGGAACGCGTAGAGATATTCGTTCCAGGCCAACAGCACCGCATAGGTGCCGATCGCGACCAGCGAGGGCATCATCAGCGGCAGGTAGACCAGGCGGAAGATCTGAAGCGTCGTCGCACCGTCCATCACGGCGGCTTCGTCCAATTCGACCGGCAGCTTGTCGGAGGCCTGCTTGAGCACCCAGATCGCGTAGGGACTGGCGATGGTCACCATCGCCAGGATCAGCGACCAGTGATTGTTGAGCAGGCCGTAATTACCCATGGTGCGGTACATTGGCACGGCAAGGAATGCCGCCGGGATGAAATAGGTGAACAGCGCGAGGTTCATCACGACCCGCCCGCCGGGCACCTTCAGCCGCGAGATCGAGAACGCCGCGGCGGTGGCGATGAACAGCGTCAGCACGCCGACGGATGCCGCGATCACCAGCGAGTTCCAGAACTGTATGTAGAAGTCGCGCAGGAAGTAGTGCTGCTGCTTGAACACGATTTCGAAGTTGTGCAGCGTGGGATGGTCCGGCCACAGCTTGCCGGAGAATGCGTCCTCCTTCGGCGAGATCGCGAACAGGAACATGTGGTAGATCGGAATCATCGTCCAGAGGAAGACGGGAATGCCGATCAGCAGCAACCGCGCTTCGGTTGCGACTTCGCGCAGGGTAGGGAGCTTCATCGCGACAACCGTTTCATCATGAAGTACACGAGCGGCAGGACGAACGGCATTGCGCAGACGATCGATGCCATGGCCAGCGAGAGCTGGTCGAGCCGGAGATAGCGGATGCCGAGGGTCGACAGCACGTGCGTGAGGTCGGCCGGGCCACCGCCGGTGAGCAGATAGACGCTGTTGAAGTCGCCGAGCGTCCAGATCATCGAGAGCAGCGTGCAGGTGACGTAGAGCGTCTGCATCGACGGCCAGGTGATGTAGCGGAATTTCTGCCACCAACTCGCACCGTCGACCTCGGCGGCCTCGAACAGATCGTGCGAGATCGCAAGGCGGCCGGTGATCAGGATCAGCGTCCAGAACGGCAGCGACTTCCAGATATGCACCGCGATCGCCATGGTCAGTGCCACGGTCGGATCGTTCAGCCAGTTCGGGCCGTCATCGCCGGTCAGGGAGAAGATGAAATGGTTGACCATGCCCCATTCGGGATTGAGCATGAACCGGACCGACAGGATGGTCGGGATCGACGGCACCGCCCAGGGCAGGATGAAGATCACCGAGAGCCATTTGATCCAGGGGCGCTGCACGGCGAAGAAGCCGGAGAGGAATAGCGCGATCAGCATCTTGATGTTGATGCCGATGACCAGGAAGATCAGCGTATTGACCGCGGCACGCGCGAAGATCGGATCGTTGTAAAGCGCGACATAATTCGACGGGGCTCGCGCCAGCCACAGCCCGTAGCCGACGGGATAGACGACGAAGGCAAGGAAAACGAGCAGATAGGGCGCAAGCAGCACGATGCCCCAGACCTGCGCCGGGGTCAGCCGCGACGACAGGGGCGGGGCGGGGATTGCCTGGTCGCCAGAGAGCGTGATCGCCATTCTTTTCGGACTCTTCAAAGAGATGCCGGCCGCGAAACGCGGCCGGTGTTGTTCTTATACCTCTCCCCGCACAGCGGGGAGAGGGAAAGGATGATTCAGCCTGCGACCTGCTTGATGCGGGCGATCAGTTCGTCGACGGCCTTGTCGACCGGAACCTTCTCACTGACGACGCGATTCATCGCCTTCGCCCACACGTTCTCGTTGTTGAGGATCGTGAACTTCCAGTTCTTGGTGAAGTCGAACGCCGCGGTGCCGCCCTTGAACTGGGTGTAGACGGCCTTGCGGTGCTTGTCAGCCTGCCAGAACGGGCTTTCCTGGCTTTCCTTGGTCACCGGGAACCAGCGGCCGAGCGCACCCTCGATGTAGGGACGGACGTTCTCTTCCTGGAGCAGGAAGCTGATGAACTGCTTGGCCTCGGCCTTGTTCTTGGCCGCGGTGAAGATCAGTCCGGTCTTGACGTCGGAGCGGTAGCGGATGGTCGAACCATCCGGCGCCTTCGGGAAGGACGCCGTCACGATGTCCTGCTCATAGGCCTTCTTGCCGGCTTCGCGCTGTTCCGGCGTGAGCGCCTGGTTCTGGGAATCCTCGAACCACTTCGCGGCGATCGAGATCGTGAAATTGTGGGTCATCACGATGGTTTTGTTGTGGAAGGCGACGTTGTTGTCGGGATCCTTCCAGGTCGTGGAGGACGGCGGCGTGCAACCCTTGATGTAGGTGTCGGTGTAATCCTTCATCGCCTTGATCAGGTTCTCGCGAACCTTGGGATCGTCGACCGTGAGCTTGCCGTCGTCGTCGACCAGCTTGACGTGGTAGGCGTCCATGAAGGTGTAGAACGACTGGAAGGCGTCGGTGGATTCCACGCCCATCGGCTGGCCGACGGCATAGATGCGCTGGCCGGTAGCTTTGCGGATCGCCGGCTGCACCTTGTCGCACCAGAACGTCCAGTAGCCGGTCCAGTCGTTCGGGATATCGGTGAGCTTGAAACCGGACTTCTCCAGCATGTCGTTCCAGATCTGGACGTGCATGCTCTGCTGCTTCAGCGGGAAACCGTAATAGGCCTTCTTCTTGGTGACGTCGTTATAGAGGATCGACGCATCCAGCGTGTTCTGCACGAACCGGCCCTTGATCGGCTCCATCACTTCGGAGAGATCCTCGAGCTTGCCTTCATAGGCCCACTTGCCCTGCGCCTGCACGTCATAAGAGTCGGAATAGGCGACATCGGGCACGGTGCCGGCATCGAGCGCGGCGACCGTCTTCGGAATCATGTCCTGGATCGCGTATTGCGACAATTCGACCTTGATGCCGGTCTTGGCTTCGAACTTCTTGATCGTCTCGATCAGCGCGTCGTCTTCGGAGCGATAGAAGCCCTTGCCCCACCACACCGTGATCGTCTTCTGCTGCGCAAATGCGGGTGCAGCGGCTGCAAACAGCCCGGCCGCAGCGACCGCCAGTGATACTGCGCCAATAACCTTGGATTTCACGTTTTTCTCCCTCAAACGGCCGGTGTTTTTAACCGGTCGTATAAAACACTAGCCCATGCCGTTAACCCGATCTAGCGGCATGTTGTCAGACATAGGTCGTGGGGACGGGCCTTGCGGAGATGCTTAACGCGTGCATCGATCCAATCGCCGCATCAATTCGCGGCAATCAATTCGCCTTGTGCGTTCTGGCTTCGCCGGGCCATCCGCGACGTCAAACGCCGGATCGCCGAAAGACCGGCTGTTGTAAGCGGTGCGAGGACCGGGTGCAACGTGACAGGCACCCGCGCCACCGCCGCGGCCGTGGATCCAACATGCCTTTGAAGACATTACAGGGGCGATCCGAGGGGTTCCGGTTTGGCTCGGGAACAGTCTGGCGCCGTTCTGCGGGTGAAATGTCAGCGTCTGCGCTTTGGCCCCGTCGAAGTGGCATTCGAACTTGCCTCGGTTGATCGGGGCCGCGACCTGGCTTGCCCGCTCATCCGCAATGGAGAGCGCCATGCTTCGAGCAGCATCTTGAGAAACTGGCTGGCATGCGGCGATAGCGTCGCCCCGCGCCTGCGCACAATCCGATCGTCCGCGACACTTCCGGCTCGACCAGCCGAACGGTGTGAATGATCGGATGACCGGCGGCGGGCGTCGCGAGCCTCGGCAGCACGGCGATGCCCAATCCCTCCTCGACCAGACCAAGCGAGCCGGAGAGGTGCGCGACTTCATAGGACCAGTTCAGCTGCAGGCCCTGCCGCGCGAGCGCATTGTCGATCAGCGCGCGGTTGCCGCTGTTGCGACCGACAGTGATGACCCGGTGCGACACGATCTCCGACCAGCTCACCTGCTTGCGCGATGCTAGCGGATGGTCATGGCGGCAGGCCAGCACGAACGGGTCCTCAACCAATTTCTCGAATTCGATTTCGGCATGCGAAGCGCCGATGAAATTGATGCCGAAGTCGACTTCTCCACGCGCCACCGCTTCCAACCCCTCATTGGCGCCGATGTCCAGAATGCGGATGCGAATGCGCGGATAGGCTTCGGCGAACCGACCGATCGCTCGCGGAAGAAAATAGAACACCGCCGTCGGCACCGCAGCCACGGAGACCAAACCCGAACTTCGCGCGCCGATATCATGGATGGCGAGCACCGAGGTCTCGAACTCGTCGATGAGGCGGCGGACCTTCGGCAGGAAGTCGCGTCCCGTCATGGTGAGATTGACGTGGCGCGTGGACCGTTCGAGCAACGGCGCACCAAGGCTTTCCTCCAGCTTCTGAATGCGTCGGCTGAGCGCCGGCTGGGACAAATTCAGCGCCTTCGCGGTCCGGACGAAGCTGCCCATCTCCGCGACGGTGATGAACGCCTTGAGGTCGAGCAGTTCTGCGTTCATGCCAGGGCTCCATTATGTCGAATAGAGAAATAATACCTCAGATATTTGCATTTCACAAAATAGTTCGGACGGAGGATGCTCTGGTTCAGACGAGCATGTCTTCGAACGGAAGAACATCATGAACGATCAGATTGCCATTCCCTGTGTGGTCATGCGCGGTGGGACCTCGCGCGGACCGTTTTTCCTGGCCTGCGACCTTCCGGCCGACCCCAGCTCGCGCGACGCGGTGCTGTTGTCGGTAATGGGAGGCGGGCACGATCTCGGAATCGATGGAATCGGCGGCGACAATGCCGTGATCAACAAGGTCGCGATCATCGGACCGGCAACGGTGCCCGGCGCCGATGTCGACTACCTGTTTGCCCAGGTGAGGGTCCGTGAAGGGATCGTCGATACCTCGCCGAACTGCGGAAACATGCTTGCGGCGGTCGGGCCATTCGCAATCGAAGCCGGCCTGGTCGCCGCTACCGCAGATCGCACCCATGTGCGTATTCATAATGTCAACACCGGCAAGCTGATCGACGCGAAGGTCGCCACTCCGGGAGGACGGGTGACCTATGAGGGAGAAGCGCGGATCGACGGCGTGCCGGGAACGGCCGCGCCCATCGAACTGTCGTTCCCCAACGCCGCCGGCGCACGCACCGGCCGTCTGTTGCCGACAGGACGTCCGGTCGATCGCATCGGAGGGATCGACGTGACCTGCATCGACGCAGCCATGCCCGTCATGCTGGTCCGCGCGGCAGATCTCGGATGGACCGGCCGCGAGGCCCCTCCGGCCTTCGCCGACGGCGCCTTCCGCGGGCGGCTCGAACATTTGCGCATCGAGGCTGGACGCCGGATGGGTTTTCCGGATTCCGCGTCAATGGTGATTCCGAAGCCGGTTCTGATCGCGCCCGCAAGCGGGGCGACGTTGAACGTCAGGTACTTCATGCCGCACGACTGCCATAGCGCGCTGGCGGTGACCGGTGCCGTCGCGATCGCGACCGCCTGTGTGACGCCCGGGACGATCGCCGCAGAGATGGTTGGATGGCTGGCACCGCCGGTACCGATCACGCTCGCCCATCCCTCCGGCCGGCTCGTGGTTCGGCTCGAGCCCGGCCCGGTTGCCCGGGTGCAGCGGACAGCCCGGCGAATTCTGGAGGGCCATGTCTTCGCCCGTCGATCGCACGTCCCTCATTCGGTCCTGGCGGCCTGAAGCCGGACCGCTTTTCAAAGCCGTCAAGAATCAGAGCCATGAAAAATCAGAGCCATGGGAGAAACGGGAATGCAGAAGCAAGCGCTGGTCGGGCCCGAGAACGGTGAGACGCGAAAACCATTCTACCGGATCCTTTACGTCCAGGTGCTGATCGGTCTCATGTTGGGCGTCCTCACCGGCCATCTCTGGCCTGACTTCGGTGCCGCGCTGAAGCCCTTCGGCGACGGCTTCGTCAAGCTGGTCAAGATGATGATCGCACCGATCGTGTTCTGCACCATCGTCAGCGGTATCAACAGCATCAGCGATTCGCGCGAGGTCGGCCGCACGCTGGTGAAATCCATGGCGCTGTTCTACCTGCTGACCGTGCTCGCATTGCTGGCCGGACTGGTCGCCGTGTCGCTGATCCAGCCGGGCGTCGGCATGCATGTGTCCGTCAGCACGCTGGATCCGTCGGTGGCCGCGAAGTTCACCAAGCAGGCGAGTGCGACCGGATTTGCGGACTTCATGCTGCACATCATTCCGCATTCCTTCTTTGGCGCGTTTGCCGACGGCGAAGTGCTGCCGGTCCTGCTGGTCTCCATCCTGGTCGCCTTTGGCCTGAGCCGTGCCGGCGATGGGGGTGCGGTGGTGACGAAGGCCGTCGATTCCTTCTCTCAGGTCCTGTTTGTGTCCTTTGGCTTCGTCATGAAGCTCGCGCCGCTCGGCGCCTTTGGCGCCATGGCGTTCACGGTGGGCCGCTACGGCATTCGATCGATTGGCTCGCTCGGACTGCTGATCCTGACATTCTATATCGCCTGCTCATTCTTCGTGGTCGTCGTGCTCGGCACGCTGGCGCGGCTGAATGGCTTCAGCCTGTGGAAGACCATCCGCTACTTCAGGGAAGAGCTGCTGATCGTGCTCGGCACGTCATCGTCGGAACCGGCGCTACCCGGGGCGCTGCGCAAGCTGGAGCAGCTCGGATGCCGCAAAGGCGTGTCGGGACTCGTGTTGCCGATGGGCTATTCCTTCAATCTGGACGGCAGCGCCATCTATCTCACCCTGGCCTCCATCTTCATCGCGCAGGCCTGCGACATCCACCTGTCGTGGGGGCAGATCGCGGCGATGCTCGGACTGATGCTGCTGACGTCCAAAGGCGCGGCCGGCGTCACCGGCAGCGGCTTCGTCGCGCTTGTCGCGACCCTCTCCGTCATGCCGGATCTGCCCGTGACCGGCGTTGCGCTGCTCGTCGGCATCGACCGTTTCATGTCGGAAGCGCGGGCGCTGACCAGTATGATCAGCAACTGCGTCGCAGCCATCACCGTTTCGCTGTGGGAGGACGCTTGTGACCGAGAGGTGTTGACTCGCGAACTGGGAGGGAGTGGCTCTCTCAAGGTCGCGGCCGGATCGAAGATCGGCGGAGGAGCCGTGCTGCAGGGGGACAAGGCCTGGATTTCGACGACGCAATCGGCCGCTTGACGCCACCTCCGGGATGAAATCGGCCGCACTGCTCGATTCGGGTTTGCCAAGTCGCCGGCATGTCGAGCTTGTTGAGCTCGGGCTACCGAAATCCGCGAAGGCTGAGTTGATCAGCCTAGTTGGATTTGGCGTTCTCCTTCACGTTCTCTTTGGCGTTCTCCGCCGTCGGCGCTTCCGCCGGTGGAGGACGCTTTCCGCTGCCGGTGATGCGCTCGATCGCGGAGCGCACGGCGTCGCCCCCCTTGCGATCCTTCAGCATGTCGAGCAGCGGCGCGGAGGCCGGCGAGCGGCGGATCAGGCTTTCCGGATCGGGGAAGATCAGGGGATCGTCCCACGGGCCCTGCACCACGAATGGCAACTCGAACCCCGACGTGCTGTTGAGGCTCGCCACGCCCTTCATGTCGTATTCGCGCGTCGGCACCGAGGCGGTGCCGGTGAGCGTGATCTTGGCCGCCGGCCCTTCGACACGGATGTCCTCGGCGGTGGCGACCCCATCGGAGAATTTCACGGCGATGGTGAGATTGTTGTACGGCGTCGAACCGTTGCGGAAATTGCCGCCGCCCGACAGCGGTCGCCGCTCCAGGCGTTTCAGCAGCTGCTCGGCATTGAAGCCCGAGATCGCGCCGTCATGACCGGTGACGGTGGCGCTGCCGTCGAGCGACTGCACGAGGCCGAACGGGCTCGAGCCCGAGGCGAAGAGCGACACGTTGATGTTGCCGCGACCGGATAGCTTGCTGAGGCCGAACAGCTCGGTGGCGCAGGCCTGGAGGTCGACGTCGGTGAACTGGAATTGCGCCTTGATGTCGGCGACGGTGTCGGAGCGCGCGATGCCGAACGAGCCCTTGGCGATGCCGCCATAGACCTGGGCTTCGCCGACCGAGAGTGCGAGCGTGCCGTTGCGCAGATTGGCGCCGATCGCGGTGCGGCCGAGCCTGGTCGGCCCGACCGTCAGCTTTGCTGCCGACAGGCGCATGTCGAGATCGGTCGTCGACAATCCGTTGAGATCGAACAGCTGCCTGTTCCAGTCCCGCGCGCCGCTCGCGAGCAGCCGGAAGGTGGAAATATAAGGAGTGAAGTCGAGCGCGTCGGCGGCGAGCGTCGCCTGCAGCGTCTGCCGGCCGTTATTGGCGTAGGTCATGACGCCCTCGGCGGCATTGCCGTCTAGCTCGACATTGACGTTGGTGAGCGCGATCGAGGCGCCGACGACGTTGGCGCGCGCCTTCAGCACGAAGCGGCCGAAGCCGCCGCTGGCGGGTTGCGGCTGCCCGGTCCAGCGCAGCGCGTTGCGCAAGGAGGGGCTGTCGATCGTCAGCGTGCCTTCCATCATCGGGCTGGTGCGGTTGGCGACGCTGCCGTCGAAAGCGAGCTTGAGCGGTGCGCTGGCGATCCGCGCCTTCAAGCCCGAGCGCTCGCCGGAGAGGGCGGCGACGAAGTCGGAAAAGCTGATCGAGCCGTCGACACGCTCGCCGCGCCAGTCGAACTGTCCGGTCGCGGCGAAGGAGCGCGAGATCGAAGGCCAGGCCAGCGACAGGTCGATGTCCTCGAACTTCTCGGTGCCGTGCGTGGCGGCGTCCTGGTAGTCGAGCACGCCGTCCTGGATCCGGATTTCGGAGAACGAGAGCTGGTTTTCAGCCCCGGGCTTCATGGTGCGCGCGATGGTCTGGATGAAGGGCGTCCAGTTACTCTGGCCGTCCGGCTTCAGGCTGACATGGATGCGCGGCCGCAGCAGCGTCAGGTCGGCGATCTCGAACCGTTGCAGCAATAGCGGCAGCAGCCGCAGATTGGCGGTGAGCACGTCGACCTGGAGCGCGGGATCGCTGGTGCCGCCACCCTTGAGGCCGACATCACGGAAGGAGATGTAGCTCGCCGGCAGCACCGAGATGTCGATTGCGCCTGCGACAGTGAGCTCGAGCCCGGTGACGTCGCGGATCTGCGCTTCGACCGCCTTGCGCAGCGCGTCGCGGTTGATGAGCCATGAGGTCGCGATCAGGGCGATCAGCGCGACGCCGAGCAGCGCCGCGATCGGCGTCCCGAGGCGCTTCATTCCTTGGGCCATGGTCAATGGCATGTCCTGATCGGGTTGGTCGTTGGAGCCAGGAGGGCGGGTCGGGAAACCTGCGTGCCCACGCCCAACCCCCGCAACTTGATGGGTTTTCTTGTCGCTTTCAAGGCCGCGGACGGTTCTGCCCACGGTGTGGGCAGCTTCTATCACCCGGCCGCGGTGCGGAGAACCCCGTATCATTGACGGCTTTGGAGGATTTCGCCTAATAATCGCCGCCAATAGGGCGCGCCGCCTCCAAGCCGAAGGTTCAGTCGAAGGTTATTTGCATGAACAAGGTCTATCCCGACGCCAAGTCGGCTCTGTCAGGCATTTTGAAAGACAACATGATGATCATGTCGGGAGGCTTCGGCCTCTGCGGCATCGCCGAGGAGCTCTCGGATGCGATCCGCGAGTCCGGCGTCAAGGGCCTGACGGTGGTCTCCAACAATGCCGGCGTCGACGGCATCGGGCTCAGCCGCCTCTTGGAAACCCGGCAGATCAAGAAGATGATCTCGTCCTATGTCGGCGAGAACAAGCTGTTCGCCCAGCAATTCCTCGCCGGCGAGCTGGAACTCGAATTCAATCCGCAGGGCACGCTCGCCGAGCGCATCCGCGCCGGCGGCGCCGGCATTCCGGCCTTCTACACCAAGACCGGCGTCGGCACGCTGATCGCCGAAGGCAAGGAAGTGAAGGAGTTCGACGGCGAGAAATATCTGATGGAACGCGGCCTGTTCGCCGACCTCGCCATTGTCCACGCCTGGAAGGGCGACACCGCCGGCAACCTCATCTACCGCAAGACCGCGCGCAATTTTAACCCGATGATGGCGACCGCCGCCAAGATCACCGTTGCCGAGGTCGAGCATCTGGTTCCGGCGGGTGAACTCAATCCCGACCACATCCACACGCCCGGCATTTTCGTGAAGCGCATCGTCGAGGTCGGCACGGCCAAGAAGCGCATCGAATTCCGCAACACCCGCCCGCGTACCGCCGCTTAAGCGTATCAGGAGACACACATGGCCTGGACCCGTGAACAGATGGCCGCGCGCGCCGCGAAGGAACTGCGTGACGGCTACTACGTCAATCTCGGCATCGGCATCCCGACGCTGGTTTCGAACTTCATCCCCGACGGGGTCGATGTCAGCCTGCAGAGCGAGAACGGCATGCTCGGCATGGGCCCGTTCCCCTATGAAGACGAGGTGGACGCGGACCTGATCAACGCCGGCAAGCAGACGGTGAGCGAGCTGCCCTCGACCTCGTATTTCTCGAGCGCGGATTCCTTCGGGATGATCCGCGGCGGCCATATGGACCTGTCGATCCTCGGCGCCATGCAGGTGGCCCAGAACGGCGATCTCGCCAATTGGATGATCCCCGGCAAGATGGTCAAGGGCATGGGCGGCGCGATGGACCTCGTCGCCGGCGTCAAGCGCGTCGTCGTGGTGATGGAGCATTCGGCCAAGGACGGCTCCAAGCTCCTGAAGAAGTGCAATCTGCCGCTGACCGGCGAGCGCGTGGTCGACATGGTCGTCACGGATCTGGCGGTCTTCACCATCGACAAGCACGGTGACGGCGGCATGGCCCTGATCGAGCTCGCCGACGGCGTCTCGCTCGACGAGGTCAAGGCGAAGACCGAAGCCGAGTTTCGCGTGGCGCTGAAGAACACGTAAGGTCTTCGAGAATGGGGCGCGTATGACGATAAGGTCAGCGCGTCCCGAGGACGCTGCTTTCATCGCACG
Source organism: Bradyrhizobium sp. WSM2793 (assembly GCF_000379585.1). Classification (NCBI taxonomy): domain Bacteria; kingdom Pseudomonadati; phylum Pseudomonadota; class Alphaproteobacteria; order Hyphomicrobiales; family Nitrobacteraceae; genus Bradyrhizobium; species Bradyrhizobium sp. WSM2793. The sequence continues at coordinate 175,568 of NZ_KB902776.1, forward strand.
AACCATCCTGCACTCGATGCGCGGCTACCGGCCGCGGGGCTGGTTCGACGTGTCGCTCGGCTGGCCGGAAGCAGAGTGCCTCGATTTCATCGCACGCGTCGCCGTCGCACGCGCGGTGTCGATGTGGCATGTGTCGCAGTTCCTGGTCACCGAAATCGATGGCAGGCCTGCTGCTGCACTTTGCGCCGTGCCCGCGGCCGGCACCGGACCTGCGGCCTGGCGCGCGCTCGAAGAGGTCGGTCTCTCAACTGGGCTCACGGCGTCAGAGCTGGACGCCATCCGCCGGCGCGGCGCCTATTCGCGGACTTGCTGGGTCCAGGGCGGCGAGGGCGACTGGATGATCGAGCATGTCGCGACCGACCCTGCCTATCGTGGCCGCGGCCTGATGCAGGCGCTGATCGCGCACGCGCTGGACAAGGGGCGGGCAGCCGGGTTTGCCCGGACGACGATATCGTTCCTGATCGGCAACGAGCCCGCCGAGCGCGCCTACGCCAAGGCCGGATTTGTCTTTGCGGAGGAGAAACGCGATCCCGCGTTCGAGATGATCATCGGAGCTCCAGGCTTTCGCATGTTCGCGCGCGCGATTTGACGTGTCCGTAGCCCGCATGAGCGAAGCGATATGCGGGACCTTCCCGGGTGTCGCTTCGCTCACCCGGGCTACGCGGCGATAATCTTGGCTATGACCTCACCGCCCACACCTTGCTCCACCGCGCCGACACGCTCGCGACCCAGGAGGTCTCCTCGCGCACCAGGCGGAAGCCGAGATTGGCGGGCGGCACGCCCTGGGCGCAACCGCCGGCGCGGGCGTCGCGGATGAAATCGGTGACGTAGGCGCGGTGGGCGCCCTCGGCGACACGCACGCCGCAGTTCACCGTGGGTCGGCCGGCATTGCCGGCGGCGTCGACGCGCGACCGCACGAAGCAGGTCGAGGTCCATTCCCAGACGTTGCCGGCGAGATCCTCGACGCCGTGCTCGTTCGGGCCGAACTTGCCGAACGGATAGGCCGTGGTGTCGGAAAGGTCGCGTTCGGACTCGCGCTCATAGCGGCTGATCCAGCGCTTTGAAGGATCGTCGGCATCGACAGCGACGCCGTCGTCCTTGAATCTGGAGCCTGCTGCAAAGGCCCATTCCGCATCGCTCGGCAGGCGGTAATGGTGGCCTGTCTTGCGCGACAGCCAGCCTGCATAAGCCTCGGCATCGTGCCAGTTCACCTGCACCGCGGGACGATCGGCAGCGACCGTGACGTCGCGATCGAGCGCGCGGCAGGCGCCCTCCTGCACACAGAGCTGATAATCGGATGAGGAGACCTGATTTCGCATGATGTGGAGCGGCCGGTCGACGCGCATCGCGCGCAGCGGCGCTTCCGCCTGCTGCTCGCCGCGCGTGAAATCGCCGGCCTCGCGATAGGATAGACTGCCCGGCGCGACCCTCACGATCGCAGGCTCCGTCGCGGTGCCGCGGACCGTCATGTTCGAAACCAGCGGCGCCATCGCGATCGGTCCGGCGAGCCCGGCGGCGCAGGCGAGGGCCAGTTTGAGCTTGAATGCGATCAGCATGGTCATTCCCCGAAGAAAGAAGGGGCCGGTGATGACCGGCCCCTTGTCGCGTTTAGTTGGTGTTGGCAGCCGGTATTTCGGCGGGCGCCTTCACCTGCATCATCAGATCATCGTTCCACTTGCCTTCGACCTTGAAGTGCGCGGTGGCGCCGAGGTCGGCGGCTTCGATCAGGTTATGCGTGACGTAGGCGTAGATGCCGGGCTGCTGGAATTTGTACAGCGCGGCTCCCGCCGATCCGCCGCGGATGAACCAGGTCTCGAGCCCGACTTCCGGCGCATTGCCGAACTTGCCGGTCTCCCAGACGTAGTCGCCATGGCCGCCGATCAGGTGCGGACGGCTGTCGCGGTTGGCTTGCGAATGCACGATCAGCACGTTCTCGCCGACATTGGCCGTCAGCGCGTTCTTGCCGGTCAGCGCACCGGCCTTGCCGTTGAACACGACATGGGTCGGGATCAGCTTCTTCATCACCTCTTCGGTCTCGGTGAAGGCCTCGCCAGGCGATTCGTAGGACTTGAAGTTGCCTTTCTCGTCGCGGGGCACGTACATGTCCTGCTCGCCGATGTAGTAGACCTTGTCGTATTTCAGCGCGCGGCCCTTGCCGTCGTTGAGGCCGTCACGCGGCAGCACCATCACGGCGCCGTTCATGCCGGAGACGACGTGCCAGGGGATCATCGGGCCGCCCGGGGCGCAATGGTAGACGAACACGCCGGTCTTGGTTGCCTTCCAGCGCAGCACGACCTGCTCGCCGGGATTGACCAGAGTGAGCGCGCCGCCACCGAGCGCGCCGGTCGCGGAATGGAAGTCGATGTTGTGCGGCATGGAGTTGGTCGCAGGATTGACCAGCGTCGTTTCGACGTAGTCGCCCTCGTGCACGACCATCAGCGGACCCGGCATAGAACCGTTGAAGGTCATGGCCTGGAAGGTGGTGCCCTTCTCGTCGATGACGACCTTCTTCTCCTCGATCGTGAGTTTGAACTCGATGATCTTGGGGCCTTGCTTGGTCGCCTGCTCGTGCGCATGCACGAACGGCGGAGCGACCAGCTCTACCTTTTGACGCGGCAGTTTGAGATCGTCGCCAGCCAAAGCGGGGGTCGCCAGCATCAGAGCTGTCGCGGCGGCGCCGATCAATGCGACTCTGCGGGTGAACATCGGAAGCATCCTTCATCTGGAAAGGTTTTGATGACGGATGCAGTGTGCGCCTATCTCGGCAAGAGTGTTTGCGCTGCGACAAGGTTTTGCCGGATTCGGCTCCGCTACAGTACTTAGGTGCCTTAGCGGAGCAGAATCGGCGACACGACGTTGACGGCATCCTTTGGCGTGATGCGGATGTCGAGGCCGAGCGACCAGCGGCCTGACAGCGGTGCCGACATTCTGACGCGCCACTGATCGTTACCGACGCGTTCGGCGTTTGCGGTGATCGGCGCCACGCCATGCTCGGGATTGCCGAGCGTGACCGCGACTGCATCGGCACTCAGTGGCAACTCGTTCGCATCTTCGAGCTGGATCGCGATCTCGACCGGACCGGCGCGCCCGGGCGAGACCGTGACGTTGGCCATGGCTTTTTCTGCATGGAGATGCGTGAAGAAGCTCTCGTCCGCGTCGGATGTCGCGGCGGCAGGGACCGACGCCTGCTCCGCGCGATGCGCAGGCTCTGCGGCCGCCGTGGTCGCCATGCTTTCGGGAGCCTGTGCGCCGATGGCCTGCACGTCCAGCGTCACTTTCACCGCGCCGGCGTGCTCGAACGACAGCGTCACGGGCATCTGGTCGCCGGCATGAAGCGGCACATCGAGACCGATGAACATCAGGTGTCCGCCGCCGGGCGCAAGCGTCACGATCTGTCCGGGAGCGATGACAAGTCCCCTGTCGAGCGCGCGCATGGTCATGACACCGTCGTTGACGGTCATCTCGTGGATCTCTGTTCGAAGCGCATGCGCGGCCGATGCGGCCTGCAGTCGCTCCGGCGCGCGGCCCCGGTTCTCTATCGTCAGATAGCCGCCGGCGACCTTGGCTCCGCCGGGCGTCGCCCGGCTCCAGGCCCTGGTGATGACGAGGTCGCCGCTGGTCGTGTCGGCCGCGAAGGCCGGCACCCCGGCAAGGCATGTCAGGACGACCGCGCCGGCGAATGCACCCTTGGATGAGATCATGGTCGAGGCCTTCGCGAAGACGCCACTAGAAGAGAGATGTGGCAAGCCAGACCGTTGCCCAGATCGCCAGTGACAGCACGACGAAGATGGCGATGGCTGCGGCCAGAGCGCGCACGGTGCCGGCCGGGGCCGCTGCGAGCGGGGCCGGCCGGAAGTCGTCGAAACGCGGGATATGGCCGCGGACGTCGAGCAAGGAAAGAAGCAGTTCGAGTGCGAGAAGCCTCATGGGCAAACGCTCCGGATGGCGTGCGAATTGGCATGATCATGGCCCCGAAATGGCCGCTGCGCTTTGCGCGAGCGCAAGGTCTGCGGCACCCGGCCGACTTTGCGCAAGCGCAAGGTCACCCCCTCGGATCCGAGGTAGTGGGGTGTATTCCGTGATTTGCCGTGGTCTGCACACGGCGGAAATTTACGAATGGGTAAGACATGAGAGCTGATCTTGCGGCGAGCTACGGCGAAGAACGATTGCCACGCTACACGAGCTATCCGACCGCGCCGCATTTTTCGACGGCGGTCGGATCGGACGCCTACGCCCGTTGGCTGGCGGAGCTGCCGGCGGGCGCCAGCGCGTCACTCTATCTCCACGTGCCGTTCTGCCGCGAGATGTGCTGGTATTGCGGCTGCCATACCCAGATCGTGCGCCGCGACGAACTCATCGCCGGCTATCAGCGGACGCTTCGCAACGAGATCGAGCAGGTCGCCGAAACCATCGGGCGCCGCATCAAGGTGGAGCACATCCATTTCGGCGGCGGCACGCCGACGATCATGCAGCCGGAAGCTTTCGCCGAGTTGATGGCGACGATGCGCCAGAAGTTCTTCGTGCTGCCCTCGGCCGAGATCGCGGTCGAGATCGATCCCCGCACATTGACCGCCGACATGGTCGATGCCATGCGGCTCTCCGGCGTCAACCGCGCGAGCCTTGGCGTGCAGAGCTTCGATCCCGTGGTGCAGCGGGCGATCAACCGCGTGCAAAGCTTCGAGCAGACGGCTTCCGTGGTCGACATGCTCCGGCGCGCCGGCATCGAGGGACTCAATTTCGACCTGATCTACGGGTTGCCGCACCAGACCGTCGCGTCGTGTCTGGATACCGTCCGGCGCAGCCTCACGCTCGCGCCCGACCGCTTCTCCGTGTTCGGCTATGCTCATGTGCCAAGCTTCAAGAAGCACCAGCAGATGATCAACGAGGCTGTGTTGCCGGACGGCCTCGCGCGCCACGACCAGGCCTGCGCGATCGCGAATGCACTGAAGGAGGCCGGTTACGTGCAGATCGGGCTCGATCATTTCGCGCGGCCCGGCGACTCCATGGCCGTGGCCTTCGAGGAACGGACGCTGCGGCGCAATTTTCAGGGCTACACCACTGACAAGAGCGAAGTCCTGCTCGGTTTCGGCGCCAGCGCGATTGGGCATTTGCCGCAGGGTTACGTCCAGAACGAGGTGCAGATCGGCGCCTATGCGCAGAGCATCGCCGCCGGCCGTCTCGCCACCGCCAAGGGCTATGGGCTCACCGACGACGACCGGCTGCGCGCCGACATCATCGAACGCATCATGTGCGAGTTCAGCGCCGATCTGGGCGACATCTGCGCGCGCCATGGCGCGGAGGCGGCGGCGATGCTGAACTCGGCGGCACGTCTGAAGCCACTGATCTCCGACGGCATCGTGAGGTTGGACGGCAACCGCCTCGCAGTCGCAAAAGATTCCCGCTTCCTGGTCCGCAGCGTCGCGGCCGCGTTCGACGCGCATCTCAATCCGGCGAAGCAGCTGCACAGCCGGGCTGTGTAGCTGGTCATTCCGGGCCACGCGAAGCGCGAGCCCGGAATCCATTCCTCCATGTCATCCGCTGCACGATGGATTCCGGGCTCGCGCCAAAAGGCGCGCCCCGGAATGACGGCGGAGGAACGGGCGACAGCTTGCGCTCCAACAAAGAAACTCAGGTCACCTCCGTTATCGTCGTGTCGGAACGGAGTTGCCCATGTCTTTCGGATCCGACGATCTGGTCGATGACATCATGCGTACCGCGCCGCACACGATCCGCGTGTTTCTGGCCTTCAGGATGGCTTGTGTCGGTTGCCCTATCGCAACCTTCCACACGGTGGATGATGCCTGCCGCGAGCATGGCATCGACCGCGACAAATTCCTCGCCGCGTTGTGCGATTGCGTGCCGGCGTGAAGCAGTGTCGAATTCGCGCGGGCGCGCGCGGATTCCCGGGTGAGGGACGGCTTTCGCCGTAAGCGGAAGCGCCCCTCACCCCTATCTCGATCCCTATCCTGGTCCCTATCTTGGGCGGAGACGCCCCGGTGCGGCTGTGTCACGCCGCGCCGCTGTCGGCACTCCGCTCTGCCAACACGACGATCCTGTGCGGATCGCGCAGGATGATGCGCTGACGGCCGCTCTCGACGAGGCCTTGGCTCTCCCAGCCGCTCAGGATGCGGCTGACGGTGTGCAGCGTGGTGCCGGTCATCTGCGCGATGTCCTGGCGGCTGATCGGGAAGTCGATCTCGATGCCGTGGTCGAGCTTCTTGCCGGACTGTTTGGCGAGACGCAGCAGCGCATGGGCGACGCGCTGCTCGACCTGCTGGGTCGACATTTCCAGGATGCGGGTGTGGCTCTCCTGGAGGCGCGCGCCGACGGTCTGGAGCGTGTTGGCGGCCAGCGAGGGAAATCGCTCGACCAGCCGCGGCCAGGCCGAGGTTGGCCATATCAGCACCACGCTGTCATCGACAGCGATCGCGGTCGCCGGATACTGCACGGCTCCGATCGCCATGGCGAGCCCGAACGTTTCGCCGGGCGCGACGTAGCGGACCACGATCTGCTCGCCGGTCGGCGTGGTCTTGGCCGCGCGGACATGGCCGTGCAGCAGCAGGAAGAAGGACTGCGCATCCGCCCCCTGCTCGAAAATGGCGCTGTTCTTGGGATAGCGCGCCGAACGGGCCTCACGCAGGATCTCATCCAGAGCTTCCGGCGTGACCCCGGCAAACAGCGGCAAATGCGCAACCAGCGATGTGTCGACCTTGGCCATTCTGCCTCCTTGGCATCAGGGAGTGTGATGGCACCTGCAATCGTCCGATAGTTTGCGATAGCGCAAAACGGGACGGCTGAGTGGCAGTATTTTTCCAGACAACGGACTGAATTTTATTGGAGTTGACCCCATGGCTGGCGCCCGATCCCGCAACTTTGAGGGCTGGCCGCTGTTTGCGAACAGTTTTCGGCCCTTTTTCCTGCTCGCCGCGATCCAGGCGGGGCTGTCGATCCTGGCCTGGCTGCCGATGTTCTACGGTGAATTGTCGGTGAGTTCCGCATTCGCGCCGCGCGACTGGCACGTCCACGAGATGCTCTATGGCTTCCTGCCGGCTGTCATCACCGGGTTCCTGTTCACGGCCATCCCGAACTGGACCGGGCGGCTGCCGATCCAGGGCACCTCGCTGGGGGCGTTAGTGATGGTCTGGCTTGCCGGGCGTATCGCGGTGACGTTGTCGGCCGATACCGGCTGGGCGTTTGCGCTTCTCGTCGATGCCGCCTTCCTGGCGCTGGTCGTCGCCGCCGCGGCGCGCGAGATCATCGCAGGCGGCAACTGGCGCAACCTGCCCGTGGTGGCGCTGGTGTCCGTTCTGCTCGCCGGCAACGTCGCTTTTCATCTCGAGGCGCACTACCAGGGCGCGGCCGATGTCAGCATCCGCGTCGGCGTCGGTGTGGTCATGCTGCTGATCTCGCTGATCGGAGGCCGCATCATTCCGAGCTTTACCCGCAACTGGCTGGTCAAGTTCAATCCCGGCCGCCTGCCGGTGCCGTTCGGACGCTTCGACGGCGCAGTGATCGGATGCAGCGCGCTCGCGCTCATCTTCTGGATCGTGGCGCCGCTGAATGCCGTCACCGGTGTCCTGATGGCGTTGGTCGGCGGGCTGCATCTGGTGCGGCTTGCGCGCTGGGCCGGTGATCGCACGTTTGGCGAGCGACTGCTGGTGATCCTGCATATTGGCTACGTCTTCGTGCCTCTCGGCTTCATCCTACACGCCGTCGCTGTTTTCGGAGCGCTGCCGCCAAGCGCCGGCATCCACGCCTGGATGGCGGGCGCGGCGGGAACCATGACACTGGCGGTGATGACCCGCGCGAGCCTCGGCCATACCGGACAGGCGTTGACCGCTTCGCCGGCGACGCAGGCAATCTATGCTGCGATCATCATCGCGGCCCTGGCCCGGGTCGCCGCCGTGGTGTTGCCCGCGCATAGCGATGTGTTGTTGCACATCGCCGCCTGCGGTTGGCTCGTCGCGTTCCTCGGATTTGCCGTCGCGTTCGGCCCGCTGCTCGCCGGCAGCCGGCGGCGTGCCCTCGCCACGATGGGCGTGCCTGCTCCGGCGCGCTGATACTCAAGCTGCGGTCGCCGAGGGCGCATCGGGCGGCGGCGTCGGAGGCCGAACGCCTTTGCGCCAGTCGGTTATGGTGCAGCCGAACCGGCCGCGGAACCAGCGTGCCATGGCGCTCTGCGCGGAGAAGCCGAGCTGCATCGCGATGTCAGCCAACGGCCGGCCGGGGTCCTCGATCAGCTGGATCACGAGATCGGCACGTTGCGCATCCAGGATGGCCGAAAAGCTGGTGCCTGAGGCAGCGAGGTGGCGGTGGATGGTGCGGCGGGTGCAGGCAAGATGCTCGGCCACGCGCTCGACCGTACAGTCGCCGCTGGCGAGCAAGGTCCGTACGACCTCGTCGACCTTCCCCTCCCAGCTTGCGGGCCGGGTTTCGATCGCCTCGATCCGCTTGCGCAGATAGCTTGCGATCAGCGGATGCGCGCTCGGGATCCGGCGCTCCATGTCGCGCGCCGAGAGCAGGATCGCATCGTGCTCGGCGTTGAAGGTCACGCGGCAGCCGTAAAATTCGCGGTAGCGCTTGCGATCGCGCGGCGGCGGGTAATGCAGCTGGACCTCCTGCGGCCGCCAGTCTTGGCCATGCAGCGATTGGATGATGCGGTGGATGCTGCCGAGCGCCATGTCGATCGCCTGGCGCGGCGCGCTCGGCCGCCTGCCGCGCAGGTGCAGCGTGACCGTCACGATCTGCCGGTCGCGCGCAACATCCACCCGCATGCCGTCATGATGGATGTGGATGAAGCGCGAAAATGCGTCGATCGCCTCGCCGACAGTCGCCTGTTCGCGCACGATCAGGCCGACCGCACCGAAATTGGTCAGGCCGCCGCGCTCGGCGAGACGCAAGCCGAAATCTTCGGCGCCGGAGGTCTCCGCCGACAATTCGAGCAGACGGCGCAGGCCTGCGACGGCAATGGGCGTATCGGGCTTGTCGAGGCAGGCCAGCGGCAGCCTGGCCTTGCGCATCATCTGTTTGGGATCGAGCCCCACCGACCGGGCGATTTCCGGGTAATAGCTCAAGCCTGCGCTGCGAACGAGGTCGGTCATGCGAACCGTTCCTGCCAGCCATTCCCGCAGATGTCCCGAAATGTAAAATTTCTGTCTCGATCCGTCAAATCCAGGAACCGGCCGGAACATACATAGGGGAAACCGAAGCACTGGCGTGAATGCCGTGCTCACGACGACGCGGCAGGGCGATGCGGCCCGCTTTCCGTCTCGGACCCATTTGACCAAGACATTGCTGGATCGGGATTATGCCGGGGAACATGCTTTCCAAGGGCGAGGTATTCGTCATCGACACCGACGCTGCCTCCCGCGAACAACTTTCGACCGCGCTCCAACAGAGCGCCTATGACGTGATCTGCTTCGCTGACGGTGCCTCACTCCTGTCCGAAGCAAAGGCACGCATGCCGGCCTGCGTGCTGATGGAGCTGCCACCCGATCGCTCCGGCCTCGACATGCTCAGGCGCCTGCGCGAGGAAAATTGCATGGCGCCTGTGCTGGTGACCTCGGCGAATGGCAGCATCGCCATGGCGGTCGACGCCATCAAGAGCGGCGCGACCGACTTCATCGAAAAGCCTTTCCGCACCCACGACATCATCGGCCGGATCGATGCCGCCATCGACGAATTCGCGCAGCCCGGCACGAGCCGGCAGCGCTGGCTGCCCGGCCGCGAGCCCTTGACCGAGCGTGAGGGCGACGTGCTCGAGCACCTCGCGGCCGGCCTGACCAACAAGGAGATCGCCCGGCGCATGCATCTGAGCGCACGGACCGTCGAGGGCTATCGCGCCGGCGTCCTGAAGAAGGCCGGGGCCAAGAACGTGACCGATCTGCTCCGCCGCATCTTCGGCCAGGGGTAGCCCACCCAGGCCTGAGGCCTGCCGAGGGCGATACGTTCCGCAGCCTTGGTGCCGCCGCGGCGGCGCCCCACGGAAACCCCAATCGAACCAGTTCCTTCCCTGCCGCGTCCAACCATGTTGGCGAGGCATTTGATCGCGCGCGTCCGGCTGGCGGCGCGGCGATACGGCAGGAGGGACTTCATGCGCATCACCGCAAGATATTTGGCAACGACAAGCCTGGTTCTGGTCACCATGGCGGCGGCCTCGCCATCATGGGCCGCCGATTTGGACGCTACATCGGCGATCGATACGGTCACGGTTTACCCCGATGGCGCCACCGTCACCCGCGTCATCACGGTCGACCTGCCGTCCGGGGATTCGACCCTGGTCGCCAAGGATTTCCCGCTTGGTCTCGATGCCTCCTCCATCCGGGTCGAGGGTGAGGGCGGCGCAAAGCTCACCATCGGCACGATCGATGCGCGGTCGCCTCGCGCCGCGCCGGTCAATCTGCCCGAGCTGGAAAAGCGCATCGAGGCCTTGAACGATCAGCGCGCCGATTTGCAGGGCGCGATCGACTCGGCGAATGCGCGGCGCAAGTTTGCGGAGCACTTTGCGGAAACCTCTCCCGCGGGGATCGGCGACAAGGGTGAGGCGCGGCCGATCGCCGAATGGCGCGCGGCCTTTGCTGCGGTCGGCGAAGAAATTGCGAGCGCCGACACCGTCATCCGCGATGCCACGCGCAAGACGCGGGAAATCGACCGGCAGATCGCCCAACTCGAGGTCGAGCGCAAGGCCAAGCCGCCGAGCAAGCTCGAGGTTCGCATGGACGTTGCCGCGACTGCTGCGACGAAGGCGACGCTGCGCGTGACTTACGCCGTGCGCAATGCGCGCTGGATGCCGCTCTATGACGCTCGGCTCGACACGGGCGCCAAGGATCGCAAGCCGCAGCTCGAGCTGATCCGCCGCGCCGAGATCACGCAATCGACCGGCGAGGATTGGTCCAACGTGACGCTCGGCGTCTCCACGACCCGCATCAGCCGCGGCGGCAGTGCGCCGGAGCTGCATTCGCTGGTCGCGCAATATCCACAGGTGCCGAAGCCGCTGGCAGCAGGTTCGGTCTCCGATCTGGCGCGGCCCGCGCCGGTTCTGCGACAGATGCAATCGCCAGCGATGGCCAAGATTGCGGAAGCGGCCGAGCCGCGCGAACGTGCCGACGAGCAGCAGGCAATTGCCGAGATCGGGGATTTCCAGGCGACGTTCAAAATTCCCGGCCGCGTCAGCCTCGGCGCCGCCGAGGGCGCCAAGAGCCTGCGGATTGCAGCGATGACGGTGCCCGCCGACCTGGCGGTCCGCGCCGCACCGGTGCTGGACCCGACCGCCTTCCTCGAAGCCAGCTTCAAGCAGACCGATGACACGACGCTGCTGCCGGGCAAGGTCGCGATCTACCGCGACGGCGTCTTTGTCGGTCGCGGCAAGCTCTCCGCTTCCGCCAAGGACGACATCGTGCGGCTGGGCTTCGGCGCCGACGACAAGGTGAGAATCGAGCGCGCGGTGCTCAAGCGCAATGAGGGCTCGGCCGGTGTCCTGGTCACGACGTCCAAGACCGACGAGCGTACGTTCAAGACCACCATCCGCAACGGTCATGATTTCCCGATCAAGGTTGCGATCGAGGATCAGTTGCCGGTCAGCGAGAGCGAGGACATCGTCGTCGAAATGCTGCCCGCGACCACGCCGCCGACCGCCAGCAACATCCGTGACCGCCGCGGCGTGCTGGAATGGTCGTTCGACGCCAAGCCGGGCGAAGTCAAGGATATCAACTTCGCCTGGCGCATCCGCTGGCCGAAGGACAAGAGCATGGTGATCGTCCCGGCGGGGTAGGTTGCTGGCCACGAACGAGGTGCGCTCCCTCGCCCCGCAAGGGAGCGCACCTTCATCGTGGCGGCGCCGCCGCCCGCATCGACTGCGGAAGCACGTAAGGCACGCCGTCGTCGTCTTGATGGACAACGGCATCGATCTCGAAGATCTCGCGGATGGTTTCGCGGGTGACGACATCGGCGCGCGAGCCATCTGCGGCGAGCCTGCCGCCGGCCAGCACGACGAGCCGGTCGGCGAAGCGGATCGCGAGATTGAGGTCGTGCAGGATCGCGATCACGGCCGTGCCGCCGGCCGAACGGCGACGCGCGGCTTCGACGAGGTCGATCTGGTGGCGCAGATCCAGGCTCGAGGTCGGCTCGTCCAGCAGCAGAAGTCCCGGGCCGTGCTCGGCTTCGCCGCAGGCGAGCTGCACCAGCACGCGGGCGAAATGGGCGCGCTGCTGTTCGCCGCCTGATAGCGTCGGCAGTTGCCGTTCGCGGAAATGCGCGAGCCCCACCTCGTCGAGGACCGCGTCGACGAGCGCGCCTGCTTCACGCGCGCTGCGCTCGCTCGAGCCCATCAGCACGATCTCCTCGACGGTGAAGGGGAAGGTGACGTTGATGTGCTGGGACAGCATCGCGCGCCGTGCGGCGAGCTCGCGCGGCGGATAGCTGCTGATATCGCGCTGTTTCAGACGCACCGCACCCTCGTTCGGGCGGAGATCGCCGGAGAGCAACCGCAGCAGCGTCGACTTGCCGGCGCCGTTCGGGCCGATGATCGCGACCATCTCGCCGGCCGCAACCGTCAGGTCGACGCCATCGAGCAGCGTCGCGCGGCCGGCGCGCTTGCTCAAGCCGCGCGCCTCGATCACGGCGCTCATAGCGAGGCGAGCCCGCGCTGCCGCAGCAGGATGAAGAGGAAGACCGGCGCGCCGACCGCTGCGGTCAGGATGCCGATCGGCATCTCCGCCGGCGCCACGATGGTGCGCGCCAGCGTGTCGGCGCCGACCATCAGGATCGCGCCTGATAGCACCGAGGCCGGCAGCAGCAGTCGATGCGCAGGTCCGATGACGAGACGGAGCAGATGCGGCACGACGATGCCGACGAAGCCGATGACGCCGCTGATCGACACCGCGACGCCGGTCATGGCGGAGACCATGACGATCGAGATTCGCTTGAGACGCTCGACGTCGACGCCGCCGTGAAAGGCGTCGGCCTCGCCAAGCACCAGAAGATCGAGGCCGCGCGCGATGAAGGCACAGGCGCCAAGCCCGATGATGAGAATGGGCGCCAGCATGGCGGCCTTGGTCCAGGTCGCCCCGCTCATCGAGCCCAGCAGCCAGAACGTGATGTCGCGGAGCTGGCGGTCGTCGGCGACGAACACCAGCAGCCCGATGCCGGCATTGGCGATGGCGGTGATGGCGACGCCGGCGAGCAGGAAGACCGCGATCGAGGTGCGCCCCGAGCGGCTCGATATGCCGTAGAGGATCGCAGTCGTGGCCAGCGATCCCGCGAATGCCGCGAGCGGCAGGAGCTCGGTCTGGAGGAAGCGCAGCGTCTCGCCGAAGTGCGAATCGGTGAAGACGATCGCGCTTGCGGCTGCGAGCGCGCCGCCGCTGGAGACACCGACCAGCGCGGGATCAGCGAGCGGATTGCGAAACAGTCCTTGCATGATCGCGCCGGCGGCCGCGAGCAGGCCGCCGACCATCGCCGCCGCCGCGATCCGGGGGACGCGGATCGACCACAGCACGAGCTGGTCGCGGGCCGTCATGGCCGTGCTTTCGCCTGATAGCCCCAGTGCAGCAGGCAGGCGGGAGAGGGGAATGCCGGCGGCGCCGAAGCTCAGCGCCACGATCGCGGCGACCGCGAGCAATGCGATCAAGAGAGGAATTGCGAGCGATGCGGACCGCCGCCGCGCGTTGGCGCGTCGTTCCGTGCCGCGCGCTTCCATGCCGATCGCCACGCTCATTGCCGGCAATTCGCCGCCGACAGCGCCGAGGTGAAGGCAGCGCCCGGTTCGGCCAACGCCGGATAGAGTTTCACCGAAAGGTCGCGCGCCGCCGCCGCCGTCCGTGGTCCGAAGCCGAGCAAATAGAGCCCGTCCATGGTGATGAGGCCCTTGTTGGCCACGACCGGCGTCAGGGCGAAGCCGGGATGGGCATAGATCGCGTCGGCCTGCAGCGAGTCCTTGCCGCGCTCGATCGACAGCACCACGTCGGGTCTTGCCGCCGCGATCGCCTCGTCACCGATGATCTTGTAGCCCTCGAAATCGTCGACGGCATTCGCGGCGCCGGCGAGCTGGATGATCTCGTTGGCCGCGGTCTTGTGGCCGGCGACCATGGCGCGCCCGTTCTGGAGCGACATCACGAATATCACGCGCACCGGCTTGGTCACCTTGGCGCGCAGGGCGCGCAGCTGGGCAAAATCGGCGCCGACCGCGGCGCTCAGGCACGCGGCGCGCGCGTCGACACCCATGGCGTGGCCGACCAGTCTTATCTTCTCGATCAGTCCGTCCTCGGAGAAGGTGTCGGGCACCAGCACCAACGGCACTTTCGCCGTTTCCAGGATCTCCATGGTCGCGTGCGGGCCCGAGCCCTGAATTGCCAGGATCAGGGTGGGATTGAGGCCCAACACGCCTTCGGCGGAGATCTGGCGCATGTAGCCGACATTGGGTTTGTCTTGCAGCGCCGTCGCTGGATAAAGGCTGGTGGTGTCGACGCCGACCAGCCGGTTCTCGAGCCCGAGCGCATAGATGATCTCGGTGATGGCGCCGCCGATCGAGACCGTGCGCGCGAAGTCGGTCACGGCGACGTCGCGATTGCGCGCGTCATGCACGGTGATGCCGGCGGCGTGCGCGGCAGAGGCGAGCGCGATCGTGCTGGAGAGCAGGAGGCTTGCGAGGGTGCGACAAAATGTCATTACAGGTTACTTCGTCAAGATCAGCTTGTTCTGCGAGGTGAGGCGAAGCCGATAGCTGTCCTCGCCGTGTGCGATGATGATCTCGCGCTCGACCGCAAAAAGCTCGCGACTGTCGATCCGGCTCCCACGCATGGTGAGGGTTCGCGTTGTCGCAGAAGGGCTTCCTGCCGACCCCGCCGCGTCGCCGCTGCTGTCTCCTGATGTTGCCGACATGTTGGGTGTGATGCGCTTTCGAAACTCTGGAGTGCTGCTTGTTTGTATAAGCGGCACGAAGCGCATTCCAACGGCCGCAATTTACAATCGATATAAACTGCAAGCTGATGTCATTGACCGTCAGAGTGTTGCCACGTAACCAATTATGGCGGCGGGGTGACTTGCCCGCGTCTCGAGAAAATCAGCCAGCCAGTCGTTCGCGTTGCGAACGCACGCCAGCCAAACGACCTGAAAAAATAGAGTGAAGTGCAGGCTGGGGCTGATATGGCTGACGGGGCTAGGTATTCGCGCGCCTTGATTTTGGGCGCGTCGGTGGTTTCATTTGCGGCAATGACGACGGAGAGCGGTCTTGCGCAGACCGCCGCGCCGCAGGCCGAAAGTGCGTCGACGGAACGGCCGAGGCAGGCCAGGCGCAAGCCGACCAAGCCGCTGGTCGCGCAACAGGCAGCGCCGGAGGTCCTCAACGCCCGAGCCCAGGCCAGCGGCACCGCGCCGGTTCAGACGCTCGACACCATCACGGTCGCTGCAACGAAAACCAAGGAGCGCGCGATCGATGCGCTCGCGCCGGTCAGCTCCATTTCGCTCGACCAGATCCAGGGTCTTCAGCCGAACCGGCTGTCGGGCATCTTCTATGCTGTACCCGGCGTGTCGTTCCAGGAACGCGGCGACGATCCCGCGACCGTCATCAACATCCGCGGCCTGCAGGATTTCGGCCGCGTCGCCGTGGTCGTCGACGGCGCGCGGCAGAATTACCAGCGCACCGGCCACAACGCCAACGGCTCCTTCTTCCTCGATCCCGAATTGATCGGCGGTGTCGACGTCGTGCGCGGTCCGACCGCCAACATCTACGGCTCCGGCGCAATCGGCGGCCTGGTCTCGTTCCGCACCAAGGACATCGACGACGTGCTACGTCCTGGCGAGCGCTGGGGCGTCGATCTCTCCGGCTCCTACGGCTCCAACAACAATCGCGGCCTCGGCTCGGTCTTCGGCGGCGTGCGCGCCACGCCCGACGTCGATATCTTCGGCGGCGCGGTCTATCGCACCCAAGGCAATTACAAGGACGGCAACGGCACCGAGATCGGCAACACCGGCAACCAGGTCGAGGCCGGGCTGATGAAGCTCACGGTGCGGCCCGCGATCGGCCACGAGGTCAAGTTCGGCGCCGTCTTTCAGGACTACCAGTACGATGTCGGCCAGTTCAACCGCGGCCCGGTCGCGACGGCGGCGCAGCGCGCGCTGTATCAGGGCTCGTCGGTCTATGCGTCCGACACCAAGAACTACACCGGAACGGTGACCTGGAACTATTCGCTGCCGAGCGACAATCTGTTCGACTCGCACATATCGGTCTACGGCAATCGCACCGACAACGACCAGACCAAGACCTATCACTACTCGACATCCGGCGCGGCCTATTGCGGCGCCGGCAATGTCGGCAACAACATCTCCGGCTGTGTCGGCGACAAGCGCGGCTATGTCCTCGATACGTTTGGCTTCGACGCCAACAACACCACGCGCTTCAACGTCGGCGACTGGCGCAATGCCGTGACCTACGGCGTCGACGCATTCCAGGACGACGTCATCACGACCGACAGCCGCGGCAATTCCAACATCACCACGCCGGGTGGCATCCGCACCGTGTCGGGCGGCTTCATTCAACTGAAACAGAACTACAACACCTGGTTCGAGGCGGTGAGCGCGATCCGCTATGACCGTTACAATCTGCAGTCCGGCGGTACCAATGCGAGTGGCGATCGCTTCTCGCCCAAGATCACCCTCGGTGTGACGCCGGTCCCGGGCTTCCAGCCTTATGTCAGCTACGCCGAAGGCTATCGCGCCCCATCGATCACCGAGACCGTGATCTCCGGCGCGCATGCAACCGGTGGCGGACCGGCCTTCTTCCCCTGTCCTGACGGCACTGTTGGCCTGTTCTGCTTCCTGCCCAACCCGAACCTCCGTCCTGAGGTCGGCAAGAACAAGGAGGTCGGCTTCAATCTGAAGTACGACAACATCTTCAGCGCCAATGACTCGTTCCGCGGCAAGATCAATCTGTTCCGCAACGATGTCAGCGATTACATCGACCTCGTCGCCTCGGCGCGGGTCGCGGTGCCACCGTTCGGCTCTTTCAGCCAGTACTACCAGTACCAGAACATCGCCAATGCCCGCATCCAGGGTTTCGAGGCGGAGACGATGTACGATGCCGGCAGCTGGTTCATCGGTGTCGCCGGTCACTACATCCAGGGCAAGAACGCTGTCACCAATGTCGGGCTCGCGACCATCACCCCGCGCAAGGTCGTCACCACCGGCGGCGTCCGCCTGCTCGATCGCACCCTGATCCTGTCGGCGCAATGGGCCTCGTTCGGTGCCAATAACGATGTACCCGTCGGCTATCTGCCTGCGACCGGCTACGAGCTGGTCAATTTGTACATGACCTACAATGCGACCAGGGACATCGTGTTCACGGCTTCGATCGACAATCTCTTGAACCAGTACTACCGGCCTTACGCCATTCCCGGCAGCTCGACCGACGGCACGTCGCAGAACGACGTGCTTTGGTCAGCCCCGGGACCGGGCAGGGTCTACAAGGCCGGCATGAAGATTCACTTTGGAGGTGCGTAGCCGCCAGCTTCGCAGCACCACATCTCCGCCGGGCCGCGCTGATGCTCCAGCGCGGCTTCGGCGTGTTTCGTTTTGATCAGAAGGAGAGACTTTGATGTTCATCGCCATGAATCGTTTCCAGGTGAAGAAGGGCGCGGAGACCGCGTTCGAAACCGTCTGGGCCACCCGTGAATCCTATCTTGGCAGCATGCCGGGCTTCGTCGAGTTTCACCTGCTGAAGGGCCCTGAGGCCGACGACCACACGCTCTATTCGTCGCACACCACCTGGGTCGACAAGGCGGCGTTCGAGGCCTGGACGCGCTCGGACCAGTTTCGTCGTGCCCATGCCCGCGCCGACAACTCGACCGGCGAGAGCCTGTATCTCGGCCATCCCAAGTTCGAAGGCTTTGAGGTGATCCAGAGCGAGCGCAAGGCCGCGGCCGCCTAGATTGCAATGGCAGAGGAGCCGGACATGTTGAGCACCGATCTTGCCGATCTCAGGGCCCATATGGCCGACAATCCGGGCGCGGTGATCGAGGACGTTGCGCGCCAGCGCAAGGTCACCCCGCGCAGCGTGATCGAGGCGCTGCCATCCTCCATGGTGCATATTGGCGGCGGCGAGCATTTTGCCGCCGCCATGCAGGACATCGCGGAGTGGGGCGAGGTCACGCTGATCGTGCACACCGATGACGCGATCTTCGAGTTCACGGGCGCCATTCCCGCGGGCGAGATCGGCCGCGGCTACTTCAACCTGATGCAGCCGAAGGGTCTGCACGGCCATCTTCGCCACGAGCGCTGCGCAGGCGTCGCCTTCGTCGAACGCCCGTTCATGGGCAAGTCGTCGGCCTTCGTCGCGTTCGTGAACGCCGACGGCGGCATCATGTTCAAGGTCTTCGTCGGCCGCGACGAGACAAGGGCGCTGCGGGCTGATCAGCTGGCGCGGTTCCGGCAGCTCGCGGCCCGGATCGCGGCGCAGCCGGCTGCGTAGCTTTCTTTTGTTGTCGGGAGATCAGGATGCAAGGCAAGTCCAGGCTTCGGCAAATGGTCGTTGCAATCGCGCTGGCGCCGACACCGGCCTTCGCGATCGACGAAGCCCTGTTACCGCGCAATCTGTCGCCCTGGGGCATGTTCGTCAGCGCCGACATCATCGTGAAGACGGTGATGATCGGGCTCGCCGTCGCCTCGCTGGTGACATGGACGGTGTGGCTCGCCAAGACCATCGAGCTGCGTCGCAAGGGTGCACTCGCCTTGCGGCGGACGCGCGCGCTCGAAGGCAACATGACACTGGCCGAGGTATCGTCACGGGCCGGTGACGCGCGCGACGCCGTCGCCCAGCTGATCCAGTCCTGCGCCAGGGAAGCCGAGCTCTCCAGCGGTATCCTCGACGACGGCCTCCAGGAGCGGGTGGCGCTGCGGCTCGAGCGGGTGGAGGCGGCAATGTCCAGACAGATCGCGCGCGGCACCGGCGTGCTCGCGACCATCGGCGCCACCGCGCCCTTCGTCGGCCTGTTCGGTACCGTCTGGGGCATCATGAACGCCTTCATCGGCATCTCCGAGAGCCACACCACCAGCCTCGCGGTGGTCGCGCCGGGCATCGCGGAAGCGCTGCTCGCCACCGCGCTCGGCCTCGTCGCGGCGATCCCGGCGGTGGTGATCTACAATCATCTGGTCCGCGGCATCGCCAATTACCGCGCGCTGCTCGGCGATGCCTCGGCGCAGCTGATGCTGCTGGTCAGCCGTCAGCGCGACCACAGGGAGTTCCGCCTGGCGCGGGCGGCGGAGTAGGCTCATGGCTGCGAAGCTCGGCGCGCGCGGGGGATCTCCGCTCAAGCGCGGTGACCCGGATGATCTCGACGTCGTCAACGAGATCAACGTCACGCCGTTCATCGACGTGATGCTGGTGCTGCTGATCATATTCATGGTGGCAGCCCCACTCGCCACCGTCGATATCGGTGTCGAGCTGCCCGCGACCGCAGCCGAGCCGGCGCCGCGGCCGGACAAGCCGACCTTCGTGACGGTGAAGCCGGATCTCACAATTGCCGTTGGCGAGGACACGATGGCCCGCGACGGTCTCGCCGCCGCCCTCGATGCCGTCATCAAAGGCCGTAAGGACGAGCGCATTTATCTGCGCGCCGACAAGGCCGTCTCCTACGGCGACCTGATGGAAGTGATGAACACCCTGCGTAACGCCGGCTACCTCAAGGTCGCCCTCGTCGGCCTCGACGGACGCAACTGATGGCCGCGAACGCCTTTGCCCTGCACGAGCCGCTTCGAGAGCGCGAGACCGCGCGCTGGGGCGCATCGGCGGCGGTGATTGTGGCGTTGCACATCGCCGCCGCACTGCTGGCGATGAACTGGATCAGGTCGCAGCCCGAGCAAGGTGTCAACATGCCGGCGATCCTCATCGACATGACGCCGGAGACATCGGCGCCGCCGTCGACACCGCTCGATATCGCGCCGGGCCCCGTGATGGAGCAGGCGGATGCGTCGCCGCCGGAGCCGATGCAGCAGCAGGCCGTCGAAGAGACGATCGCGCCGACGCCGCCGCAGGAAAAGCCGGACGTGGTTGCGCCGCCGGAGCAGAAGCTGGAGCCGGCTCCGCCGAAGCCCGAGCCGGTGCAAGTCGCGCCCGTGGAGAAGCCGGCACCGGCAAAGCCTCGGGTGGTACGTCCCGACGCTCGGAAGCCGTCGGATGCGCCGCCCGCGCCGCGCACCAGCGCGCCGCCACGTGCCGAGCGTCAGGCTCCGCTGGCATCCGCCGTGAGTGCCGGCTCAGTTGCTTCGGCGATGGCAACCTATTATCAGCGCGTGCGCGCGCACCTCATGCGCTTCCACCAGTATCCGACGAGTGCGAATGGTCAGAGGGGCGTGGTCAAGCTGAGCTTCACGCTCGGCCGTGGCGGTCAGGTGCTGTCCAGCCGCCTCGGGGGCTCTTCGGGTGTGGCGATGCTCGATGCCCAGGCCATGGCCATGGTGCGTCAGGCCCAGCCATTCCCGCCGGTGCCGTCCGAAATCACTTATGCGACGATTCCCATCAACGTGGGCGTCGCGTTTGGTAATTGATTTGCGACGAACTCCTCCCCCGCGCGAAGCGGGAGAGGAGCATAGCGTCAGCCTATTTCGCCTTCAGGAAGTCCGCGACTTCGAGCAGCATGAACTCGTCGTCGTCGGCCTTGTTGGGATCGCGGCTGGAGGAGAACGGCAGATTGTTGTCGTTGCCGACGATGATGTGGGTGTCGTCAACGCGATCGACGTTCTCGATGGTGAAGAACGGGAAGGTGTAGACGCCGTCGTTGAGCGGCTTCCTCGCCTTCTTGTCGGGATCCCTGATCTTCATGAGGTCGATATAGCCGATCTTGCGCACGGGCTTGCCGACATTCGCTTCGGTGAGCTCGATCTTGTAGATGCGCTTGAACTTGGCAAGATCCGGAAAACAGGTCTCGCCGCGGGTGCCTTGCGGGCAGGCCTTGTCGGCGGTGCCTTCGCCGTTGTCACGCTCGATGATGAGGCCGGAGGCCTGATCGATCATGTTGAAATCGCCGATGGCGTTGCCGTTCTGCTCGAACACATACTGCCAGTAGCGGCCGGTGAATTTTTCCGCGGCGACGTCGAATTCGAGGATGCGGGAGGCTTCCTTGCCGTCGACCTTCTCCCAGTCCTTTTTCTCGGCATCCCACAGCGGTCCCTCGAGCAGGCCGTAGAGGAATTTGCCGTCCTTGGAGGACGCGAAGCCCTCATAGCCCTTGGAGCGGCGGAGGTTGACGTTGGAGTAGGTCGCGCCCGGCGCGCCCGGCGTCGCCACGGCCCAATTGTCCGGCGACCGCACCGGCTTGCCGTCGGCAACCGTATCGAACACGGCCAGGATCTTGCCTGATTTGTCGGCCTTCAGGATGTAGGGGCCGAACTCGTCGCCGATCCAGAAGGTATCGCCGATGATCTGGAAGCCTTCGGTGTCGAAGTCGGAGCCGGTGAGATAGCGCCTCTCGATGTCCTCGTGCACGATGCGGAAGGGGACCTTCTTGTCGGGGTCGTGCAGGAAGATGGTCTCCTGACGATCGATCTTGCCGCTCGCCCAATCCATCTTGTAGCGGTTCAAATACAGCATCGAATCCGGCGAGTTGGCGCGCGCGCCCATGCCGTTGTCGGTGATGACCCAGAAGCTGCCATCGGGCATGGTCTTGATGCCGGAATGGCCCTGCAGCGGCTGGCCCTTGAACGGAAGCGACACGCCGGTCGCGCGCCCATAGGACTTGCCCATCACGGTGCCGAGCGCGTCGACCCGCTTGCCGGTGGTGTATTTGCCCGAAGTCTTGAGATCGGCGGGGGCGTCGGCGGGGGCGTCGATGAAGGTGGCGGCTGGCATCACCACGTGGCCGGCGAGCTTGGCGGGGAATTCACCTTCGCTCTGCGCGAGCGCTGGGCTCGCGGCGAGAATGATCGTTGCGACGGTGCTGAGAAAAGTCGCGCGCATGTGCGTCTCCTGTTGGCGGACGCTCGCCTTATGCTGTCAGCGTGTTGCAGTTTTGTGAAACCGGGCCAAACGCCGCAGCCGCGATCTACTCCTTCACCGCGCCGGTCAGCGAGGATACGTAGTAGTCCACGAACAGCGAGTAGAAGATCGCGACCGGCAGCGATCCCAGCAGCGAGCCAGCCATCAGCGCACCCCACTGATAGACGTCGCCGGTGACGAGCTCGGTCAGGATCGCAACCGGCACGGTCTTGTTGGCGCCGCTCTGGATGAAGGCGAGCGCGTAGATGAACTCGTTCCAGGACAGCGTGAAGGAGAAGATGCCGGCCGAGATCAGCCCGGGCACCGCCAGCGGCAGCGTGATCCGCCGCAGGATCTGGAGGCGTGTTGCGCCGTCGACCAGCGCACATTCCTCGAGCTCATAGGGGATCGACTTGAAGTAGCCGATCAGCAGCCAGGTGCAGAACGGCACCAGGAAGGTCGGATAGACCAGGATCAGCGCAAGAGGACTGTCGAACAGGCCGAACTGCACCACGACGGTGGCGAGCGGAATGAACAGGATCGACGGCGGCACGAGATAGGCCAGATAGATGCCGAGGCCCACATAAGGACTGCCGCGGAAGCGCAAGCGCTCGATCGCATAGGCGGCAAGCGTGCTCGCGATCAGGGACAGCGTGGTCGAGCCGATTGCCACCAGCATCGTCGTCTTGAGCCAGCGCGGATAGGCGGTGTCGAACAGCAGATGCTTGATGTGGGCAAGCGTCGGCGAGGAGATCCAGAACGGATTATGGTCCTTGTAGTTCATCAGCTCCGCGTTCGGCTTGAACGAGGTGATCGCCATCCAGTAAAACGGGAACAGCAGGATCAGCACGAAGCAGCCGAGCGGCAGGTAGATCATCATCAGCCGCCGCAGCCCGGAATCCCAGGCCATGGTGTCGGGTGCCGCTTTCGCGTCGGCGACGGCGGAGCTTTGCGCGACGGTGTCAGTCATTGGCCTCTCCCTGCTGCCATTTGCGGCGCGCCAGGCCGAAATAGGAGAACAGCGTCGCGAATATCAGGAACGGGATCATCGACACCGCGATCGCCGCACCTTCGCCGAGCTCGCCGCCGGCGATGCCGCGCTGAAACGCCAGCGTCGCCAGCAGATGGGTCGAGTTGACGGGTCCGCCGCGGGTGATGGCGTAGACCAGCTGGAAGTCGGTGAAGGTGAAGATGATCGAGAACGTCATGACGATGGCGAGGATCGGCATCATCATCGGGAAGGTGATGTAGCGGAAACGCTGCCAGGCGCTGGCGCCGTCGAGCATCGCGGCCTCATAGAGCGAGGGTGAGATGGTCTGCAGACCGGCCAGCAGCGAGATCGCGACGAAGGGAATGCCGCGCCAGATGTTGGCGGCGATCAGCGAGAAGCGCGCCGGCCAGGGCGAGCCGAGGAAGTCGACATTGCCCGACCGCCAGTGCAGCACGTCGACCAGCAAATAGGAGATGATCGAGAATTGCGGATCGTAGATCCACCAGAACGCCAGCGCCGAGAGCACGGTCGGCACGATCCAGGGCAAGAGGATGATCGCACGCAGGATGCTCTTGAATGGAAAATGGTTGTTGAGCAGCAGCGCGAGCCAGAAGCCGAGCGCGAACTTCCCGAAGGTGGCGATGCCCGTATAGACCACGCTGTAGAACACTGCGTTCCACCACAAGGGATCGGTGAGCAGATACTGGAAATTCTCCAGGCCCACGAAGACGCCGCGACGGCCGATCGTGGTGTCGGTGAAGGCGAGCCAGATGCCGAGGCCGAGCGGGTAGGTCAGGAACACCGAGAGCAGCCCGATCGCGGGCGCAAGGCACATCACGATCAGGAACGGCTTGTAGTCGAACAGCCGCACCAGCCAGTTCGGTTGCCGCTGGGCAAGTACGGGAGAGGAGAGTGTCGTCACGGACATTAATGTGTTGTCCTATCGTTGAACGTCACCACACCGTCATTGCGAGCGAAGCGAAGCAATCCAGTCTGTCGCCGCGGCTGCAGTCTGGATTGCTTCGTCGCAAATGCTCCTCGCAATGACGACGGTTCTATCGTCGCGCGTTACCGCTGCCGCCGGAAGTACCGCTTGCAGCGCTGCTCGGCTTCCGCGGCGGCGGCCTCTGGCGTGGCCGCACCGGTCGCAACGGACGCGCACATCTGAATGAGCACGTAGTCGGCGCTGACGGCTCCGGTCGCCGTCGAGATCGGGCCCTTATAGCCGTCATAGTATGTGCTGTTCATCGTGTCCTTGAACAGCTTCACCTTGGGATCCTGAGACCACACCGCCGCCTCGGCATAGGCGGCGAGCGGCTGCGACCAGTAGCCGGAATTGGCGTTGAGCCAGGGCTCGTACTGGTCCTTTTCCAGCATGTATTGCAGGAAGGCCTTTGCGGCGTTGGGGTACGGGCTGTGCTTGAACACCATGGCATTGAGGGTCAGGCCCGCCATCGGAGAGACCTTGGCCAGTCCCTTGGGCAGCAGCTGATGCTCGCTGTCCTCGGCGATCGCCTTGGTCGCCGGGTCGTTCTTGAGTGAGAAGTACAGCGAGACGCCGTTGGCGGTCAGGGAAATCTCCTGCGAGGAATAGGCGCGGTTGTTGCTGACGTCGTTCCACGACGGCGTGCCGGCGATGAAGGTGGGGTAGACCTGCTTGACCCAGTTCAGCGCCGCGATGGTCTCCTTGCTGTTGATGACGACATTACCTTCCTCGTCGAGCAGGGAAGCATTGTGCGACCACAGCGCCCAATTGGCGAAGCCGTTGCCGTCGCCCTTGGCGTTGCCGAGCGCGAAACCGGCCGGCTTGCCGGCCTTGTGCAGCTTCTGGCACAGGTCGAGGATTCCGGCATGGTCTTCCGGCACCTTGTCGAAGCCGACCGATTGCAGGATCGACTTGCGGTAGATCAGGGGCCCCGCAGTTGCACCGAACGGCAGGCCGATCCAGGCGTCGCTCTTGTTCTTCTTGCCATAGCGCTGCGCAAGCGGCAGCCAGCCGCCATAGCGCTTGCCGACATAATCGGCGACGTCGGTCAGCTCGATCAGCTTGTCGACGTAGATGTGGGGGGCGTCGGAGAAGCCGATGATAATGTCGGGGCCGGCGCCGGAGTTCGAGGTCACCGCGGTCTGCTGGTTGATGTCCTCCCAGCCGACGAAGTCGACCTTGACCTCGACGCCGGTCTCCTTGGTGAACTTTGCTGCATTGGCACGGAACACGTCCTCGTCGGCCTGGACGAAGCGCACCGGGCGCAGCATGCGCAGCGATGCGCCCTTCTCGATCTCGAGCTTGGGTGCCGCCACGTCGGCGGCCTTGATTGTCGATGATGTTGTTTGCGCTGCAGCACCGGTGGCCGCGAGCGTTGCAGCGGATAGGCCCAGCGCCAAGGCATCACGACGTGTGATGTCGTTCCTCATCAGTACCTCCCTATGATGTTCCCTTCCCGGCGTTGATCGCCGGTGAAGGGTCGTTCGGTCGTTGGCGCCTCGGGCGCCGGCCGCCTAGCTGTTCGGCCCGCGATCCATGCTGACGGGTTGCCAGCGGCGGAGCGTGGTGTCTTGCAGCACCGACGGATTGACGCAGCTTACCGGCCACATGCCCTGAAGCACCAGTGACAATTCGTAGCCCACGCGGCGCTTGCGTGCCTCGTCAAACCGTGCCGAGGCCGACGCCACGTGGGCGGTCAGCGTCACGTTCTCCATGCCGAGCAGGGGATTGTTGTGCGAGGGCGGTTCCTTCTCCAGCACGTCGAGCGCGGCGTGCGCGATCCAGCCCTCCTGCAGCGCCTTGATCAGGCTCTCCTCGTCCACGGTGGCGCCGCGCCCGGTGTTGATGAAGATCGAACCCTTCTTCATCTGCCGAAAGTGCTTCTCGGTCAGCATGTGATGCACCTCGGGCCTTGCCGGAGCATGCATCGAGACGAAGTCGGATTGCGACAGCACCTCGTTCAGCGTCGCCGGGATCACGCCGTGGTCGTACATCAGCGTTTCCTGGATGAAGGGATCGTAGGCCATCATGCGCAGGCCGAACGGCGCCGCGCGTTTCGCAACTGCACGCGCGACGCGGCCGAACGAGACGAAGCCGAGCGTCTGGCCCATCAGCCTCGGGACCTTGAGCAGCGCTGGCCGGCCCTCCGCCCAGCGGCCGTCACGCACCATGCGGTCCTGCTCGACCAGGCGGCGGAAGCCGGCGAGCAGCAGCATCATGGCGTGATCGGCGACCTCTTCGATGAAGGTGTCCGGAATGTTGGTGACGGGAATGCCGCGCGCGGTGGCCGCCTTGACGTCGACGCTGTCGACGCCGACCGAGCCGAGCGTGATGACCTTGCAGGTCTGCAAGCTGTCGATGATGGTCTTGGTGATCGGGATGCCCTTGGCATAGATGGCGTCCGCGGTCTTTGCTGCGGCGATGAACCCGGCCTCGTCGGCGGGAGCCTCGATGATCTCGGCGTCGATCGGATCGAGCGCCTCGCGCTCAAAGGAATAGTCGCTGCCCGCGACCGTGAAGCTCGCGCCCTTCGGCGTCACCACCCTGTATTTCGGCATTTTCTCGCTCCCGATTTGGTTTGTCGGTTCTTGTTGTGACCCGCCTCCGCGGGCGGGCCTTTGCGTCTTTTACGCGAAATCGGAGCGGTCGCGTACAATCGTCGGTTGCCGGTGTGGGGATACATTGCCGCTTTTTGCGGCTGCGTCCGGGCTTCTACGGAGGCACGTAAGTAACTTGCTAAGGCTCTCTCCCTAAAAGTTGTTTCGATTTCGATCGATCTGTCGCGCGCCCATATCCCATTATTGCCGGAGCTAATCGTGAAGTTGAGCAATCTGAAGATCGCCCCGAAGCTCGGCATCCTTGTCGGCGTCACCTTGTTCGGCCTGTGCATCTCCGGCGTCCTCGCCGGCTATCTGATGAAGCGCGAGATGGTGAATGCGCGCATCGATCAGGCCAAGGCGATCGTCGAGCTGGCACGCAACTATGCGGGCGCTCTGAAGAAGCGCGTCGACGCCGGCGAGCTGACGAAGGACGCGGCCATGGCCGAGCTTCGCCGCTACGGCAATTCGATGACCTACGACAACGGCGCGGGCTATCTGTTCGGTACGTCGTACGAAGGCATCACGCAGCTCGCGCCGGATCCCAAGCAGATCGGCACCAATCGCATGGATGTCGTGACCAACGGCCGCAAGCTGTCCGTCGAGCTGATGGACGGCGTCAAGGCCAACGGTTCGATCCTGCTGCATTATGAATATATGAAGCCCGGTCAGCCGACGCCGATCCGCAAGATCGGCTACGCGGTGGCGGTGCCCGGCTTCGACATGTATCTCGGCACCGGCGCTTATCTCGACGACATCGACGCCAAGATGGGCCCGGTCTATTGGCTGCTCGGCTTTGCCATGCTCGGCATTTTCGTTGTCGCCGGCAGCGTCGCCTGGCTGATCGGCCGCGGCATCAGCCGCCCGCTGGCGCTGCTCGGCGCCCGCATGAAGGATCTCGCCGACGGCAAGCTCGAGGGCGACATACCCGGCGTTGGCCGCGGCGACGAGGTCGGCGCGATGGCTTCCACCGTCCAGATCTTCAAGGACAACGCGGTCCGCATCCGCGACCTCGAAAGGACCGAAGCCGATGCCAAGGAGCGCGTCGCGGCCGAACGTCGCAGCGCGATGGAGGGCATCGCCAGCGACTTCGAACGCAGCGTCAACGGCATCGTCCGCTCGGTCTCCTCGGCCGCGGCCGGCATGCAGACGACGGCGCAGTCGATGACCGCAACTGCCAGCGACGCCTCCTCGCGCGCGGCGACGGTCGGCGCGGCCTCGCAAAAGGCCTCCGGCAATGTCGGCACGGTCGCGGCGGCCGCCGAAGAGCTGTCGAGCTCGGTTGCGGAAATCTCCCGCCAGGTGACCCGCTCGACCGAAGTCGCCAGCCGCGCCGTCAGCGACGCCGAGCGTACCAACGCCACCGTGCAGGTGCTTTCGACCGGCGCCGAGAAGATCGGCGAAGTCGTCAAGCTGATCCATTCGATCGCCGCGCAGACCAATCTGCTCGCGCTCAACGCCACCATCGAGGCGGCACGCGCCGGTGAATCCGGCCGCGGTTTCGCGGTCGTCGCCTCCGAGGTCAAGGCGCTCGCCAACCAGACCGCCAAGGCGACCGAGGAGATCTCCGCGCAGGTCGCGGCGATGCAGACCTCGACCAGCGACGCGGTCACGGCCATCTCCGGCATCACCCAGACCATCGCCGAGATGAGCGAGATCACCGCCGGCATTTCCGCCTCGATCGAGCAGCAGGGCGAGGCGACCCGCGAGATCGCCCGCAACATCCAGTCCGTCGCGGCGGGCTCCAGCGAGATCAACGCCCATATCGGCAGCGTCACCTCCGCTGCGGAAGCGACCGGCACCGCGGCCACCGACGTGCTCTCCAACGCCCGCGAGCTGGACAATCAGTCCGGCGCGCTGCGCAGCGCCGTCGACGGCTTCCTCGCCAAGGTGCGCGCGGCGTAGATTCTTGCACTGAATTCGTAGGGTGGGCAAAGGCGCGCAAGCGCCGTGCCCACCTTTCTTTTTAGTTCGCTGACGCTCGTGGGCACGCTTCGCTTTGCCCACCCTACGAGAGCCGTGTCCCGGCTCAGCGCCGCGTCCGGGACACGAGACCGTCCTACTGCTTCTCGATCTTCGCGTTCGTGATCAGCTTCTCCCACAGCACGAGTTGTTCGTTCACGAACGTGCCGAGCTGCTCCGGCGTGCCCGAGAACGCGTCCATGCCGAGCGTGGCGAGCTGGGCCTTGATCTCCGGCTTCTCGACGATCTTCCGGACCTCGGCGTTGAGCCGGGTCACGATCTCCTTCGGCATGCCGGCGGGGCCGAAATAGCCCTGCCAGGACGAGATGTCGAAATCAGGCACGCCGGCCTCCTGCATCGAGGGCAGGTTCGGCACCAGCGGCGAGCGGTCCTTGGTGGTGACGGCGAGCGCGCGCAGCGCGTTGCCGTTGACGTGGGGCAGGCCGGTCAGGATGTCGACGAACATCATCGAGACGCGGCCGCCCATGACGTCGTTGAGCGCCGGCGGCGAGCTCTTGTAGGGCACATGCAGCAGGTCGAGCCCGGCATTGTGCGCAAAGGTCGCACCCGAGACGATCGCGGAGGACGATCCCGAGGCGTAGCTCAGCTTGCCCGGATTGGCCTTGCCGTAGGCGACCAGCTCGCCGACGGTCTTGGCCGGCACTTCCGGATTGACGACCAGCATGAAAGGCAGGTCGCCGGTGCGCGCGATCGGCGTGAAGTCCTTGACCGGATCGTAGGTGAGGTTCTTGAGCAGATAGGGATTGGCGGAATGCGTGGTGTTGGTCGTCACCAGCAGCGTGTAGCCGTCGGGGGCGGCCTTCGCGACATAGCTTGCGGCGAGCATGCCGTTGGCGCCCGCCTTGTTCTCGATCACGATGCCGACGCCGAGCGCCTGCGACAGATGCTGCGAGATCAGCCGTGTCGTCGTGTCAGTGCCGCTGCCGGCCGCGAACGGCAAAACCAGCGTGATGTTGCGGCTCGGATAATTGTCGGCCTGGGCCGTGGATGCGGCGGCGAGGCACAATGCGGCCGCTCCGGCGGCACGCAGGTTTCGAATCAGCCCTGAAAGCATGTTTGAACGTTCCCTCTTTTTGGTTGGCGGGGAACCTAGCGCCTCCTCGTCGAAATCGGAAGGCGCGAGTTTGTCGCCTTGTCTCCGCGTCGCGGAATTACTTCACCGCGGAGCCCTGGCGTGAGGCGATCACGACGCCGGCGAGCACCAGCGCGTAGCCGATCAGGTGGAACGGCTGCAGCTTTTCGCCGAGCAGCAGGATCGCCATCGCCGAGCCGAACACCGGCACCAGGTGGAAGAACGGCGCGGCCCGATTCGGGCCGATCAGCGCGACGCCGCGGTTGAAGAAGAGATAGGCCAGCGTCGAGGGAAAGATCAGGATGTAGCCCAGCGTCGCCAGCGTCGTTCCGTCGAATTGCAGCACGCGGCCGCTTGCTGCCTCCCAGATCGCGGTCGGCAGCAGCATCGTCGCGCCGCAGCAGGTGGTGAAGGACAGGAAGGACAGCTGGTGGATCTTGGGCCGGCGCGGGATGAAGGCCGAGTAGATCCCGAACGCCACCAGCGAGGAGGCGAACATGATGTCGCCCCTGTTGAAGCTGATGCTCGCGAGCGCGGCGAGATCGCCGCGCAGGATGATGATCAGCACGCCGAGAAGCGAGATCGCGATGCCGGCGAACTGCCCGCCCGTCAGCCGCACGCCGAACAGCACCAGCGACCACAGCGCCACGAACAGGGGACCTGCCGACTGGATCAGCAGCGCGTTCAGCGCCTCCGTGTATTGCATCGCCCAGTACGAGATCGCGTTGTTGAAGGCGAAGCCCACCAGCGACAGGAACAGCATCAGCGGCAGGCTGTTGCGCAAGGCGGGCCAGTCGCGCTTCAGATGCGGCCAGGCGAACGGCAACAGGATCAGGAAAACGCCGAACCAGCGGATCGTGGTCACCGTCAGCGGCGGCACATGCGCGCCGACATGACGCGCCAGCACGATGTTGCCGGCCCAAAACAGCGAGCTCAGGCTGAGCAACAGATAAGGCTGGTTGTTGAGCCAACTGGCCGGATTGGCGGTCTTTGGCGCGGGCGGAGCAATCGTCATTGGCGTTGGACGAAAGCTTGCGCCGGATTGCCGTCGCCGCACAAGCCACGTGGCCGCAATGCTACAATGCAGGCAAACCCTGAGGAGCGCCTTTGGCGGTTAATATGTTGAACATCGCTGGCGCGCGTCTCCCCCTCTCCCCCTGTGGGCCTGTTGCGTAATTCGCCAGTTGTGATTCCCTAGGGCAAAGCCTTGGAGGTATCGATGGCGGTGAAGCGGACAGGACAGCCGAGCTTTGTGGAAGCGCTGATGCCGAAGGGCGCCGGCGCCAATGCGGCGCTGGATCGGTTGGCTGGCCTGGTCAAGTGGTACCGGTTCGAGAAGCTGATCGGTCATTTGCGGGATGAAGGGAGCCCCGGTCGTCCAGGCTATCCGGTGCTAGTGCTGTTTCGCGCGGTGCTGCTGCAGTCGCTGTACGGTCTTTC